>JANQFT010000210.1 GCA_028277685.1 Phycisphaeraceae bacterium | reverse complement strand
GAAGTGGGCGATGATGCGCCGGTCACCGTGAAGCTGCGCCGCGCTTACGATGACACCATGGACCACACCGAAGCCGTGTTCAGCATCATCGAGGCGGCGATCGCGGAAGGGTACTTTTCCACCACCGTGCATGGCCGCACCGTGAAGCAGAAGTACATCGGCCCAAGCCGTTGGCCCAGCCTGCGCGACCTGACTCATCGTTACGCCGCCGAGATGCAGGCCGGCTTCCACATCCTGGGGTCGGGCGATATTTTCACCGCCCAGGCCGTGGTTGACATGATCAACGAAACCGGTGTGCAGGGCGTGGCGCTGGCACGCGGCTGTATCGGCAACCCGTGGATCTTCCGCCAGGCGCAGCAGTTGATTGACGGCGAACCGTTGCGTGAACCCACCATCGACGAACAACGCGAAGTGTTGTTGGATCACTTCGATCTGTCCGCCAGGCAACACGGCGAACGTGCTGCCAGCCGCATGATGCGTAAGTTCGGCATCAAGTTCGCAAGGCATCACCCGCAGGCAGAGGATGTGGCCAAAGCGTTCATCGATGTGAAAAGCACCCAGGATTGGCACGCGGCGGTTAGGGAGTGGTACGGAGAGGGGTGAACCACCAAGGCACCAAGATCACCAAGACAGAGAGTGGACAGGATTAACAGGATCAACGGGATGGTTTTTGCGCAGACTATCCTGGCTATCCTGTTAATCCTGTCTACTCTTGCTTTCCTCCTTGGGGACCTTGGCGCCTTGGTGGTTCAACTCATCTCACGGTATGCCCCGCACGATCGGCGGGCCGGCCAGGCGCGTCACCCACACCGGCAGGCGCTTCCACACTTCGATGGCTGCGGCAAACCGGCTGTCTTCCTTGGTGATGGGCGCCGCATCCGTGGCCAGACTGATCTGTTGCCATCCGGTATCTTCCGCCACTGCGCCCCATTGTGTTTTGAATTTGTACGTCCCGCAGCCTTCACTCGATCGACCGAAGTCGAATGTCGATGCCCCGCGTTCAATCGCGCGGCACAGCATGGCCCAGTACATCTTCATGTTCACGCATGTGTGACGAAACGCCTGTAGGGATGATGCGCTCGGCACCTCGGTGGTCTGATCGCTGTGTACCAGGATCGCTCCGGCGATCGGCTGGCGTTCATGCGTCACCACACAAAGCTCCGCGTTCTCGCCCAGGTGATGCAGCATCGCACCGAACAATCGTTTGGGAAACACCGGCGTACCCAGGTCGCGCATGTTCACACTGAACACGCGGTAGAACGCATCCAACCATTCGCTGTCGCCGAAGTGCACGGTCAATGCATGCTTGTCCGCCTTACGCACCTGATTACGCACCTTCGCTTTCAGATC
>JANQFT010000120.1 GCA_028277685.1 Phycisphaeraceae bacterium | reverse complement strand
TCTATCGCTCATGACTTGGAACTGGGAACAACCTGACTGGCCTGAATTCACCTACGATGCGTCCAAATTGGACGCCATTGAAGGGGAATTCCTGCATCGCTCCGGCGTGCTGCTGGGGGCGATGAAGCACATTGGTGAGGATGATCGTCAGCAGTTGGCCGTGGATGTTCTGAGCGAAGAAGCCATCAAGACCTCTGAGATTGAGGGCGAGATTCTTGACCGGAACAGCGTGCAGTCGTCCATCCGCCGCCAATTCGGCCTGACCACAGATGAGTTGCAAGTCCGTCCGGCTGAACGCGGTATCGCCGAGGTAATGGTCGATCTTTATCACCGCATCGACGGACCACTGGATGATGAGCGACTGTTCGCATGGCATCGCACGCTGATGCAAGGACGGTTCGACCTGACGACCATCGACGGTTACCGCACACATACAGAACCCATGCAGGTGGTCTCCGGTCCACTGCACAAGCCCAACGTGCACTTCGAGGCCCCACCTTCCAATACCGTGCCCGATGAGATGGCTCGATTCCTTGCGTGGTTCAACGACACAGAACCATCAAAGGAAAGCCCATCTGCGTTGCGTCCAGTCACACGTGCTGCGATCGCCCACTTGTACTTCGAGTGTATCCATCCCTTTGAGGATGGCAACGGCCGTATCGGTCGGGCCATCTCGGAGTTGGCTTTGTCGCAGGCTCTCGGCAGACCTACGCTACTCGCATTGTCCCGCACCATCGAACGCAGCAAGTCTGACTACTACGATCAGCTTGAACACAGCAACAAGGTAAACGAGATTACCGAATGGCTGGTCTACTTTGGTCAGACCATTCTTGATGCCCAGGCCGAAACTCATCGGCTGATCCTCTTCCTGATCGAAAAGACGAAACTACTCGATCGTGTGCGTGGCAGAATCAATGAGCGGCAAGAGAAGTGCCTGCTGCGTCTGTTCCGTGAAGGACCGGATGGCTTCACCGGCGGCCTCAGTGCCCGCAACTACATCAGCATCACCAAAGCGTCACCGGCCACCGCACGGCGTGACCTGAGTGGACTGGTCGAACTGGGCGTCCTGACCAAGTCCGGTGAACGTCGGCACACCCGCTATCAATTGAACCTTGACCTGACGACCGACTTTGTCTGAGTCGGTTGCCATCGCAACATCATCTGTCCAAGTGCGATTTCAAGTCCACCGGCAACCCCATTCTGGAACCTCCCAGAGGCGGCCCACGCTTCGAGGCCGATGGCAAAAGCGGACTGTTCACCCACGGCTACTGCTTCACCTCCCATTCATCCCAAGGCAAGACTGTGGATGAAGTCTTCATCGCCCAGGGTGTCGAGTCTCATCCCGTCAGCAACCGAGAACAGTTCTACGTATCCGTCAGTCGCAGCACCGTACGTTCACACCAACAACAAAACCATCCTTCAGGAGTTGTTGTTGCGTTGGAACGGCTACCACACGCGATGTGCTTTGCGGTAGTCGCGAGGGGTGAGTCCTGTCTCGCGTTTGAACAAAGCGCTGAATTTGGTGCGATAGTTGAAACCGCAACGGTCGCTGATGGCCGGGATGGGCAGGTCGGTGTCAGCTAATAACTTGCAGGCCAGATCAATCCTTGCCCGAGTGATCTCCTGATACACCGTACGTCCAGTGACTCGGCGGAAGCGCGATTCCAGCGTTCGCCGACAAACTGATACCTGTTCAAGAACATCGCGAACGGTTGTGCCTTGCCGGATATGTTTGCGAATAAACCGCAGCGCGTTGACCACCTCGGGATCGTCGCTCGCCAGCATGTCGGTACTTTCTCGTATCGTCACCGTTTTGGGCGGAACGATAATAGGCTGGTCGGGAGGCTCTTGGCCTTGCATCAACCGATCAAGCAATGCGGCTGCTTCGTAACCGATCCGTTCCGTGCCGTGGTCGATCGCGGAGATCGGCGTCGCGCACAATTCACAGACCACATCATCGTCGTTGACACCCAGCACCGCCACTTGCTCAGGCACCATGATGCCCAGCCGATGACAGGCAAACACCACCTCGCGGGCGTGGTCCGAACTCAGGGCGAAAATACCCACCGGGCATGCCAAATCAGGCAGGCGCTCGATCAACCATGCGAGTTCCTGCTCTTCGTCGAACGGCCGCACGTTGGTTGGCCAACGTAAATCCACGCATGAGAGGTTCGCATTGTCCGCCATCGACATAAAGGCCTCGAACCGGTCAGCCGCGAAGACCGGGTTCCGTGGCCCATAGACAACGAATTGCCGATGGCCGAGTGAGCGCAAGTGTTCAAACGCGAGTTTCCCAACAGCCCGGTTGTCAGGAATCACCATAGGCAGTGTGACAGCGCCTTGGGGTGGACTGGTCACCGCCACCACGGGAACTTGCCTGGTTCGTGCTAACTCAACCAAGCCGCTGCTTCGCTGTTCTAGGATGATCCCTTCGACCTGTGGGGCTCGGCGCAATACCCCGGTATCGACCACTGGCTGCACTTGGCCGAGAAACTCCCACGGCCCATTGCGGCGGGAATACTCGATCACGCCTCGCACGATATCACGGCCGTAGCCGGCACCAGTGCTCACAGCCACCATGACTGACGGGCTACGGATACCGCTGACGTGTCGGTGTTTTGCCATAATGGGTACCTATTTTACGCTTTATGGATTGATTATCCATGGCCCGGATGCAATGTTGATCACAGTAGACGTGACTTTTACCGATATTCACGAAAGAGAAGATATCCATGGGCACGAAATTCTGTTTTCTGATTGTTTCGGCCTTGGTTTTCGCACTCACCGCACAAGCTCAAGCCGAGATTCTGGCCATTGATGACATCACCACCAGTCCCGCTGCAGGTGGCGCAGTGACTGACCCCGACGGCGACGGCCGATACGAGCGCGATGCAACCCTGACCTCGATTACTGTCGACGGCACGACCTATACCCAACTTGCCGGCCCGACCTCGGTGGTCATCAACAGCGGTGCGACTTGGGCCATTCCCGCCGACGAGTCAACGACGGGGCAAACCGAACTTGATGCGGTCTCAGGTCTGCAGGTGACGTCGGGCCTCATTAACGGCAGCCGCGTCGAGTTCTACTTCCTCGGCCTGATCACGCTCGACTCGAAGATCATGCTGTTTGAGAACGATCTGGCCAACGGTGAACTGGTCAACTTTTACGCGATTGATGCCACTGGCACACGACTGGCGTCGGCGTCGGGCAATCCGGTGAATTTCCTGTCGTTACTCGACCCTGATCCGGCTGCGGTAATCACGGTCGACATGATTCAGGAGAACGGCTCAAGCATCGGCAGTCGCAACATTGAAGGTTTCGTATTCACACTGCGTGACTTGGGCATCGACGAATCGGATTTCGGCCCCGGTGAACTGGCAACGCTGGCGGGCTTAGAGCTTAGTTCATCCTCCTGGGATGTGCATATGGCCGGTCTTGTTATTCCTGAGCCGGCATCCGTAGCGCTTGCACTGTTGAGTGCGACGATGGCCATGAGTCGCCGCACTCGTCGGATGTCGTAGTATTCGTGATGACGATCGATGAAACCTACTGCCGTTAAACGTGGCTTTACCCTCATCGAGCTCCTTGCGGTCGTCAGCATCATCGCGCTGCTGACTGCGCTGTTGTTGCCAACCCTGCAACGTGCCCGTGAAGCGGCGAAAGCCACGTTATGCATGAGCAACCAAAGGCAAATCACGCAGACATGCACCATGTACGCCAACGGCCATCGCCGAAGAATGCCGGTGGAATACACGGATGCCGGTGGGAGGAAATCGTTGTTTCCGTGGTTTCTCAGCGGCTTGAAGAACGCCGGAAAACAACCGGGTCCTGAATACCTGGCACCGGGACCAATCTTCGGCTGCCCGGCTAACAACCGATTCAAACAGACTACTGATCTGGGCCAATGGGGCAGGTCAAACAAGAGCTATGGCATGGCAGGCGACACAACCAACTTCGCCTACCTGAAGAAGACGAAGATCAACGATCCCGCTTTTTTGCCCGCGATTGTCGAGCAGCACCTGGCGCGTGTGGATCAACCCGCGCGATTGGTTTGGACGATCGATACAGTATCCATGAATTACGAGGGGTACATCATGATCGCCAGGTTCTACCCGGACCGCGGCGGCGGCTGGGGTGAACGTGTCCATCTGACTCACAGCAACCGCGCCGCCACGAGTTTCTTCGACGGCCACGTCGAACTACTCAGTGCCCAGAACCTGCGTGACGATACCGCCCATCAGATCACCTGTTTTTTTGACGTGAATCACAAATCACTGTTACTGGATCTGCCCTGATCCATTCTTCCGACGCATGAAGTTGTTAAGAAATGGCGCAAGCCCATCCTCATTACTTCGATCCTTCTTAGATTTCATCGAGCGACCGAACGCTTCACCGTGACCTTTGCATTTATGACGGCACGCGGACACAACTGGCGGAGGGTGGATACGCCATGCGCGCTTATAATGATCTCTCTCAGTTCGCGCGATCTGTCACGAACCGAGGAACTTCGTCGTCAGTCGTTGATGCCAGGCCACATCGTTCCAGTTGGCAAACTGTGGCTGACCATAGTTGTGTGGTGTCCAACCCCACATGCGGGCGTCGATCGCATCTTCCACCGACCAACTGGCCCACTCCAGCAACCAACCCCAATCAAGATCTGGGTGATCAATGTAGAACCAGGTGGCCCAACTTTCACTGGTGGTCAGGGGCATGCCGCGGCGCTCGGCCCAGTCGGCAAACGCGAACAGCTTTTCACGTTGACGGGCTCTCAACATGGGCGCTATGGCTTTGTGGGTGGCCACGCTGCGGTCGGAATAATCTTTGAACCAATGGTCACTCGTGGTGAGGTGGGCAAAGTGATCGTGCAGGCCCGTGCGTTGCTGCCAGCGCGGGTCGGCGTCGGAATAGAAGTGCACATCCAGACAATCAAACTCCAGGGGCACATCCAGCCAACGCATGTCGCCATGGATACTCACGGTGTAGCGCAATTCCGGATGCGCGCGATGCAACAACTTCAACCCGCCGTTCAGATCGTTCGCCAACCACGCCACCTGCTCATCGGTGAAGCGCGGACGTTCATCCCATTTGTAGCCGGTCTCTTTTTCAAAGCGTTGCTTGTAGCCGTGGATGAAAAAGGGGCATTCGTTTTCCAGGTCAACATACATCAAGCCATCGAAGCCGAATCGCTGTTTCCACTGTTCAAGATACTCCGCCCAGATTTCTGCCGCCTGGATATGGTTCTCGGGATAGGTGACGCGCATGTCGGGCCCGTTCTTGTTACTCCACCAACAACTGAGTGTGTAATAAAGTTCGCGCTGCTTAAGGCCCTCCATGAACTCAATCAACCAGCGGCCGACCGGACCTTCCACCTCGCAGTTCCAATCCCAAGGGAGAAACGGTGCTTTGGGGTCATCCCAGTGCAGCACCTTGTCCGGGTCATCCAGCCCGATCCATTGGGGCATGGTGTCCAGGCGCAGCGTGTTGTAACCGCGCTCGAGTGTCTCGTCGAGCACATGGTCATAGTTCTCAAAACTCCCGCCGGGATGATGCCGCAACAGGAAAGCCTGATCCCACATGAGAATGGTCAGACGGCTTGGGTTAAGCGCATCACGCATATCGAACGACGATTGCGTCGCCGGTTGATCCGTGACATTGGCAACACTGGCAGATGCAACTTGTGCAGGAAAATCCATGGCAGATCCTTCGTAACAATAAAACGGTTGGGAGTGAGAAACTAATCGCGCGGCACCAGATCGGGTGGGCACAACAGAACAGAAAAAGCGCAGTAAGCTGGCCCATTCTCGAAACGCACCAGCACGGTGTTGAATCCTTTGGTGAAGATCACACGGCGGAAGCCTTCATCCAGGTTCCAGCCGGATTGACCGATGTCCGTCCAGATCACATCGCCATTCAGCCACACCTTCGCCATGTCATCGGATGCAACCGCCACCAACATCTCACGAGTCTGATCGGAATAGACTTCGGTGTAAGCGTAATACGTCGCACTGAACGTCGGGCGAGGCGGTTGGATAGCGATACGGTCAGACTGAACAAAATGCCATCGTAGTTTGTGATCGGGATGTTCCGGTCGATTGGCAAAGCGACCATCGTGATACACCGCATCCAGGTCGATGCTCAGTTCCGGTGGATGAATCACGCCGAAATCTGCGCGGCTCCAGTTGCTCCATGGTCCGATGATGTACCACGTATCCAGGTAGAGAAAACCTTTGCGTGTGGATGCCTCGGTCAACATGCGGCCAGGCAGTGCGTTGGCAACAACCTCTTTTTCCTTCAGCCGTACTTTGCCGCGGCTCTTGCCACCGATCATTTCACCCCCCAGGCCTGAACCATCGCTGCGCAGGCCAAAGTCGAGTTGACTTCCCGGTGCACCACCCGCCCATCCCGCCATTTGCAGGGCAGTCATGTCAACCACGCGGCCATAGTTGCGCTGACCAGATGTGCGCGACAGTCGCGCTAAGGCCGCATGGCGTTGGTTGTTCGCGCGAGAACCATGCACGAGTTTCCGTGCCGCGGTGGGCGAACGTGTTCCGGCACGACGCTCTGCGCGTCGCGCCATGTCCCGGGCTTCGCTGGATGCGCGGGTCATCGCCGTGCGATAGGCGTTCAGGTCGCCCACCGTCTGCACGCCACCTTGCTGGCCAGCTGTCGCATCGCCTTTGCGCAGAATAGGGGTCAAGTTGGGGCGATCCGCGGGCGGGCTTTCAGTTTTCTGCATGGCTTTGGCGAGAGACGTGCCGTGCATCAACGCCAATTCGGCAGCGCGAGCTTGACGGTCGGCTTCAGCGGTCTGCTTCTCCAGTTTCACGGCCGCGTCATACAAATCGGCTGGCGTGGCATTGGCGAGGTTGCCCGGCTTGGAAGCGGATGGTTCATCATCAATTGCAGCCACCGTCTTGGTGTCGTTCATCCGTTGCATGTCAATCCCGCCGGCAAGGCGCCGGGCAA
>JANQFT010000117.1 GCA_028277685.1 Phycisphaeraceae bacterium | reverse complement strand
TACCGGCATAACCATAACGCACCAACGGAAACGTGGCGGTGAAACCGCATAACGAAATCGCACCAAGATAGAGCAGGTCGTGATTGCTCATGTCTTAGAGGAACATCTCCACAGAGAGTAATTGTTTAGCGATCATTTCTTCCGCAAAGGTGGGGATGTAACCGGTGTGCCGCAGGCGTGGTTGCTCTGCCTCACGCAGTTGGAAGACATCATCCAGACGAATCTGGTGCGTTTCCTGATCGATCTCCAGTACCTCAGAGATGTGGGTCACGCGGCGTTTGCCATCGGGGAAGCGTTGCAACTGCACCACCATGTCGAGCGCACCGACGATCTGTTCGCGGATTGCGCGGACGGGCATATCGACGGCCATCATCACCAGGGTTTCAAGGCGGGCCATGCAGTCTTCGGGGGTGTTGGCGTGGATGGTTGAGAGTGAACCATCGTGGCCGGTGTTCATGGCCTGCAGCATGTCGAGGGCTTCAGAGCCACGCACTTCACCCACGATGATGCGATCCGGGCGCATCCGTAAAGCGTTGCGCACCAATTCACGAATGGTATAGGCACCTTTGCCTTCAATGTTGGCCGGACGAGCTTCCAGGCACACCACGTGTGGTTGAGGCAGTTGCAGTTCCGCCGATTCTTCGATGGTGACAATGCGCTCACCCGGATGCACATAGGCACTCAACGTATTCAGCAACGTAGTTTTACCTGAGCCGGTGCCGCCGGAAACAATGATGTTTTTACGACCGGTGACGCATCCTTTCAGGAAGTCAGCCGCCTGTCCGCTGATGGTGCCTCGCTCGATGAGGTCGTCTACGGTGAATGGAATCCACGCGAACTTGCGAATCGTGATGCAAGGCCCGACCAGGCTGAGCGGGGGAATAATAATGTTGACGCGACTGCCATCTGGCAGACGCGCATCCACCAAAGGCGTCGACTGGTCCACCCGGCGCCCCACAGGCGTGAGAATGCGCTCGATCACACTCATCAAAACTTCGTCGGAAAAGAACGTGCGGGTGGTCGGTTGGATGACGCCGTTCTTCTCCACGTAGATGTTGTCTTTGCCCACCACCATGATTTCGCTGATGTTGGCCAGGTCGATCAGGTCCTGCAGCGGGCCAAGCCCGAGCATGATGTCTTGCAGGTCTTTCGCCACCACGCGGCGCACCACATATTGCCGCAGTGACGCGGAGATACTGCCGACCTGTTGCGCGAACAGATCTTCGAAAGCATCTTCCGCAGCAGCCAGGTCTTCCTGCACGCTGCCGGGGTCGAACAGCAGCGGCATCATGTCCACCATGGAGGTGACCAACTCGGTGATGGCACGTTCTTTCGCGGCATCGGCGCCGCCTCCTTCGGCGGCGTGGTAATCGGTCTGCACCTTACCGGTGCACTGTCTCACGACCTCGGCAATCACCAGTCGGTGCAGATGCATGTGCAGCATGTGCGCGGTGAGTGCATCATCAAGTTCCGCGGCACGTCGATCGAGGATCTGTTCCAGATGCTCGAGAATCTGCCCGACGTAAGCCGGGTCGGATTTGCTGACATGGCCGGTCACGCGCAGGTTCAACCGATCGATCAGTTCGGCATGGGCCTCCTGCTCGAACGCGACCAGGCGACGTTGCAATTCGCGGCGATCATCACTTCGTACTTCGCGCTTGCCCGGACGCAGCATGGCCACGGCATATTGCGCGACCTGCAGCTCATCCCCAAAGTCAATGCGGACCGGTTGGCCGGGGGTCACATCCCGATTGGCCACTCGCAGGCTGGATCGCGAAGTGTTCTCAATAAAGAATTGATTACCCTTGCGGAAGATTTTCGCATGGCGGCGAGCAACAAACGCGCCGCGCAACAGAATGGCGCAGCCAGGCTCTCTGCCGATGACAAACTCATCGCCCTCGAGGTTGAGGGTGTGTTGTTCATTATTTGATTGATCGTAAATCCAGAATTCCATAGACGCCGTTCAATTACCGCCCAAGGTTGCGGGTGGAAGTGGTGACTTTGGTTCCCGTGCGTGCCATGACTTTCAGTAGTTCGGGGTTCAAACCATCCTGATCCAGGTGAATATTGGCATCACCGGGATTACGAATGGCCAACCTGAACTCCTGCTTGCCGAGCCACTGTTGCAGTGTGAGCAGTTGTTCAGCTTCAAGCGGGGAGACTTCGAGGGTGACGGTGCCATAGCTGCTGGAACGACGGGAGTGGCCGCTGTTCAAGGTGCGGTTGCCCACGGCGAACAGCCGCACGCGCTCCAGCACGAGCATTGAACGGGGCCGTTCGCCAGGCACCATCACCGGGGCATACACATCAACATACATGCCGGGGTCGAGAGAGCCGGGCCGACCTTCCGGAGCAATAGGGATAGGTAAGGCCTTCTTGCCCGGCGTAAGTTCCAGATCACCCCCGCGGCTGTAACTGGTGAAGTGATCGAACGTCAGCAGTTCGCCTTGTCTTGCGGGTCGAAGCAGCGGCGAGTCGATCCAGCCGCCAAGGTCTTGTGCGGTGATGTAGCCGTGTTGCTGGACGACTTCCTGGTGCATCTCGACGGTATCCAGATCACGCTGACGCAACTTTTCCTTGGCATCGCGCGAGATGTTCAGGCGATATACCGTGTTCATCTCGCCTTCACGTTGCTTCTGAATGTTGGAGATGTAGATGTTGGTCAGCACCACGGTGACGATGCCCAAACCCACCGCGACCAGAATCAACGCCATGTTGCTCTGTTCGGGTACAGGTGGGGGAGTTGGATTGGTTTGACTCATAAGTGAAAGATGACCTCCGATTGGTCAATGGTCCGAAGCGGAGACTGCCATAGTGTACCGCAAGTGCAGAACGACGCGAACGTCTGAGTCGCGCTGGGCAATGCGCAGGGTGAGGGTGCGATGGCCATCACCGAATTCGTGCGTGATGACTGAGGGCAATTCGTGTTTCACGCCGGTTGCTTCAAGGCCCGCGCCATGAATCAGCGGGG
>JANQFT010000070.1 GCA_028277685.1 Phycisphaeraceae bacterium | reverse complement strand
TTCCCAGCCACACGTTTGGGCGACGACTTTTTCAGTCCCTTCATGAAGATCGATCAACACGACCTGCGCCGCCTCGCCCGGCTCGGGAAGGCGATCCTCAAACGGCAGACGCAGCACCGCCATGTAACGATCACTCGGGCTGAACGGCGGCGTATCAAAGAAACGATGAATGCATCGCCCTTCGTCCGGCGTCACACACCAGACGGGAACTTGCGGGTCGTACTGCGTGTACTGCGGAAACGCTTGATTGATCTGAATGTTACTCATGCTTGGCTCCATGTCCTCCATGCTTACCTTCGTGGTGTGCGATTCGCAAGTGAGCAGTAGAATGGCCCCATGCCCACACGCAGCCCTCGCCATCATATCCTGCTTGCGGCACTGAGCGCGTTCGCGCTGGTGTTGATCTGCCACAGTTGGCAACTCGGCACCGCGCCGCTTTCCGCCACGGAAGGTCACCGCGCCCTGCCCGCATCACTGATGGCAACCACTGGCGACTGGCTGGTACCACGGTTTTATAACGAGGCATATCTGCGTAAACCCCCGATGCATTTCTGGGTGTTGGCCAGCTTGTCGACGTTGACAGACTCGCAAGCTGAATGGGTATGGCGATTGCCCAGCGTGATCGGGGCTGCGCTCTGTGCTGCGCTGATGGCCCTGTTCGCCGGGCGCTGGTTTGGGCGCATCGCCGCATGGTGCGCCGGGCTTGGGTTCATCGGCCTGGTGTCGCTGTGGCCAGGCTCGCGCAGTGCAGACATTGATTCATTGCACATTCTCGCCACGGCTGTCGGTGCGTGTTGTTTGATCGAAGTGGGTTTTGGTTCCACGCAGCGTCGCTGGCTTTGGGGCATCGGCGCGACGCTGGCCATCACCTGCGCGGTACTACTCAAAGCCCACGCGGGATTGCCGCTGCTGGTGGGCGTGTTGGTCGGTGGTTCGATCATCAACCGACGTTTCCGCTGGTTGCTGCATCCGGCCGTGTGGTTGCCGTTTGTTGTGGCCGCGGGCGCATTGGCGGCGTGGTGGTGGCAGGTGCATCTGGCACTGGAGGCGGAACAGACCGCAACCGATGTGGCCGGCACCAACGAAGTTGCCTTCAACGTATTCAATCTCGCACGCATTGGCACTGCCCTTCTGAAAATGCTGCCGCAACTTTTTTTGTTCGCGCTACCGCTGGCAGCATGTGTCATCGTGTTGCCGACGCGAACGGACCATGCTTCGCCGCGCATCACGAAAGCTATCCTTGCCAGCATTCTTGTGGCGTGGATCATTCTGGTGCTGAACGGCATCACCAATCCCCGCTACGGTTACTCCACCATGCCCATGTGGTGTCTGTTGTTTGGTGCAGTGTGCCAGGCATGGCATGATGAACGATTGTCGAACCGGGCGCAGGTATGGTTGCGGCAGGTCGGCACGGTGGTGTCTGCGACCGGGGCGCTCGCTCTGGTTCTTCACCTGTTCCTGCTCGACGAAGGTGGCCAACGCCCCACCACGATGTTGGTGCTTGCCTGCATCTCGGGCAGTGTCGGTGTTGCTTTCTGGATGAACAGGCGTGTGCGAAACGCAGCCATCATCACGCTGGTGACGATCTGCCTGCTCACTTTTCCCGTGGCTGCGATGAAGACGACTGAACGTCAGGAATCGTCCGGCCTTCGCGCGGCACGCACCATCCAACGACTCACCCCCGACAACACCACCATCACCACCCTCAGCCTACCCCGCGCCAAACCCGAGATGCTGTTCTACGCCCAGCGCGATGTCCACGTCCTGCCGCGCGAGGATCGCACGCCCCACCCCCTCGCACCCGGCACATGGTGCGTGTTCACCAAAGGCGAATGGCAAACCTGGCGCTCCGCTCTGCCGGGTAATTTTGCCGAATCCATCGAACTCAAAGCTGGCGATTACACAGCCCATCTCGCGCGGTTCCGTTAAGCATTACTTGCCAAACACAAAACTCTTCCCTTCCGCATCCACGGTGATCTTGCTTCCGGGGGTGAACTCACCGGCCAGCAGTTTGGCGGCCAGGGTGTTTTCGATACGTTGCTGAATGACGCGTTTCAAAGAACGCGCACCGAACTGCGGATCGTAACCTTCGTCCGCCAGAAGATCTTTCGCGCTGTCGGTCAGCGAGAGGGTAATCTCACGGTCGGCCAGGTGTTGCTGCAGGCGCGCGATCTGAATATCCACGATGTTCCGCAACTGCGGTTTCGTCAGTTGATGGAAGATGATCGTTTCATCGATGCGGTTGATCAGTTCCGGGCGGAAGTGGTGCTTCAGTTGATCGCGCACCTGGGCTTCGATTTCGAAGTCTTCCGCACCACGGCTGGTCAGGTCCAGGATGGCTTGCGAACCGATGTTGCTGGTCATCACGATAATGGTGTTGGCAAAATCCACGGTGCGACCGTGGCCATCGGTCAGGCGGCCATCGTCCAACACCTGCAACAGGATATTGAACACATCGGGGTGCGCCTTTTCGATTTCATCAAGAAGGATCACGCAATACGGACGACGGCGCACGGCTTCGGTGAGTCGACCACCTTCTTCATATCCCACATAACCGGGAGGGGCACCGATCATCCGGGCCACGCTGTGTTGTTCCATGAACTCGCTCATGTCGAGACGGACCATCGCCTGCTCGGTATCGAACAGGAACTCGGCCAGCGTTTTGCACAGTTCGGTCTTGCCGACGCCGGTCGGACCAAGAAACAGGAACGAACCGATGGGCCGCTGCGGATCACCCAAACCTGCGCGGCTTCGCCTGACACTGTCGGCTACGGCCCGCACCGCATCGTCCTGCCCTACCACGCGCAGACTCAACTGATCTTCCATGCGTAGGAGTTTTTCCTTCTCGCCTTCAATCAACTTCGCCACCGGGATGCCGGTCCACTTGCTGACGACCTCGGCGATTTCATCAGCCCCGACTTCCTCGCGGACCAGCGCGTCACCGTTGGCCTGTTTGGCGAGAGTGGCTTCGGCTTCTGCGAGTTGTTTGTTCAATTCCACGATGTCGCCGTACTGGATGCGGGCGGCCGCCTCCCAGTTGCCGGCACGTTGGGCCTGCTCAAGTTCAACCTGCTTGGCGTCGATGTCGGCCTTCAACTGTTGCGTGCGATCGAGCAGGCCTTTTTCCTGCTCCCACCGCGCACCGACGGCCGCGTTGCGTTCGTTCAGTTCCGCCAGTTGCTTTTCGACGTTCTCGAGTTGCTTCGCGCTGCCGGCGTCGGATTCCTTCTTGAGCGCTTCGCGTTCGATCTCCAGTTGCATGATGCGACGACGCAGTTCGTCCAGTTCGGCGGGCATCGATTCGTTTTCGATGCGCAGGCGACTGGCCGCCTCGTCGACCAGGTCGATCGCTTTATCCGGCAGGAATCGGGCGGTGATGTAACGGTTGGACAGTTGAGCCGCGGCGACGAGGGCGGCATCCTGAATGCGCACGCCGTGGTGGGCATCGTAACGGGCTTTCAGACCACGCAGGATGGCGATGGTGTCTTCCACCGATGGTTCCGCCACGTGAATGGGCTGGAAGCGTCGTTCTAAGGCTGCGTCCTTTTCCACGTGTTGACGATATTCATCCAACGTGGTGGCGCCGATGCAGCGTAACTCACCCCGCGCAAGCATGGGTTTCAGCAGGTTACCCGCATCGGGTGAGCCTTCCGTACGACCAAGGCCCACCACCGTGTGCAGTTCATCGATGAACAGAATGATCTGCCCGTCCGCAGCGGTCACTTCCTTGAGCACCGCTTTGAGTCGCTCTTCAAACTCACCGCGATACTTCGCCCCGGCGATGAGCGAACCCATGTCGAGTGCGATCAGTCGCTTGTCGACCAGGGAGGCAGGCACATCACCGTTGGCGATGCGCAGGGCGAGTCCTTCGATAATCGCCGTCTTGCCGACGCCAGGTTCACCGATGAGCACGGGGTTGTTCTTGGTGCGACGACTGAGCACCTGCATGGTGCGGCGGATTTCATCATCGCGGCCGATCACCGGATCAATCTTGCCTTGTCGGGCGAGTTCGACCATGTCGCGGCCGTATTTTTCGAGGGCTTCGTATTGATCTTCCGCGTTCGGGTCGGTCACGCGTTGACCCTTGCGCAGTTGGTTGATGGCCTCGAGCAGATGCTTGCGATCGACGCCGTTCACGCTGAGCACTTCCTTCGCGCCGGATTCAACTTCTGTCAGTGCGATCAGCAGATGCTCAGTGGAGACGTATTGGTCCTTCATGTCATCGGCTTCGCGCTGGGCGTGGCCGAGCACTTCGCCCAGGTCGCGTCCCATGCCGAGTTGGCCCGCCCCACTGACAGTGGGCTGACGGTTCAGTTCACTCTCGGCGATGGAGGCGATGCGATCACTGTCGGCACCAATGCGTTGAAGCAAAGAGCGCGTGATACCACTCTCTTCACGCAGCAGTGCGGTGAGAAGATGAAGCGCGGAAACCTGGCTGTGCCCGCCGGTCTGGGCGAGCATCTGGGCGTTGGCCAGCGCTTCGGTGGCTTTGGTTGTGAAACGATCCATACTGGTCATGGTGACCCCCTTCTGGCGGAGGATTAGGTCCCGCCATTGAAGATGTGGCAAAGCACAGGCCGAATCGAAAAGCATGTTAATCGTTTTGAATAAATAACTTACAAACACTAAGGCGAGAACCAAAGCTGCCATAATGGCAGCTTTGGTGGTTCCGGGCGACGGATTACGATCGCATCATGATGTGCCGGGACAGTCCCTGATCCTCTGTCACGGAGATGAATGGGCCATGAAGACACAAAGACGCGAAGATGAGGCAACGGACGGCTGACGATGCGCGACCACAACTGACTCCTGTTCGTGTCATCGTGTCCTGGTGGCTGATTTGTTGTTTTGCCGGAGCAGGCCCCGACCTGCATCATTCGCCGGTCATTTCGGTGGCGGCGGCGTTGAGATCGGCGGGGTTGGGTTGGAGTTGGCCATAGCTGTTCGCGTAGGGGTTGGCTGGGGCAGGAACGCGAACGGGGGAAGGTTCGAAGTGGATGGGCATATCGACCTGGGCAGCGACGAGTTGGGTGCGGATGGCATCGAGCCTGGCCTGGGCTTCGGTCAGGCCGACCTTGGGAAGCTGCGCGCGGTAGACGGATTCAAAGTTGTAGCTGTCCGTTTGTTCGGTGCGGGCGACGGGTTGCGTGGGCTGGGTCGGCTGCGTGGGTTGAACCTGAGTCACCTGGTCAGCTGGTTGGGGAGGCTGAACCAGTCGCAGTAGCGGTGTGAAATTGGCCGGATCAATCGGCATGCAGCGTTTTCCCTACCCGTGTCTCACCGCAGAATAGCGGCAGGCGGCTCTCAAGTGAAGCGACAGTTTACCTTAGTTGGCTATCGGCACGCAAGCCATTGGCAATGCAGGATTTAGGCGTCCGATAATGAAGCCAAGTTCCTTCCAGTCAATCCGACATCCCCATCAGAATTCGTTCGATGATCTCAAAAAAGTGACGCCCTAGGCACAAACCAAGAATCATGCCACCCAGCAGAAAAATCGCGATCATTTTCAAACTGAACATCTTGTAGACCACATCACCTTCGGCCAGCAGTCCGTCAGCTAAGAGAAGCATCACACCGTATGAAATCACCCATATCACAGCACCACAGATCCCACCGACAATGATGTTTGCGATTCGGTCATAGAGTTTTGATTTCTGATCGTCGGGCATGACTACACCCCATTCATAACTGCGGCGTGACACGCCGCAGGCCTGCGACGCGTCGCATCGCAGCCAGCATGCACTACTCCAACTGATTATTCGCGCGGGGAAAACTGCCCAACACGGACAGGTGCAGGCAGTGGCTGCGGGCTTCTTCCAAGGCGTTCTGGACGTTGGCGCTGGCGACGTGTCCTTCGCAGTCGACGAAGAAGAAGTATTCCCAGTTCACGCGTTGGCTGGGGCGCTTGTCGATGTGGGTGAGGTTCACTTCGTACCGGCTGAACACCTCCAACACTTCGGCGAGCGCACCGGGTTTGTGCGCGGTGGTGAACATGATGGCGGTTTTGTCGTTGCCGGTCGGCTCGGCGTCAGTGCGACCGATGACGAAGAAGCGGGTGACGTTGTTGGGGTTGTCTTCGATGTTCGCGAACTTCAGCGGCAGGTCATACGTTTCCGCAGCCAGTGTGGAACCAATTGCGGCGGCCCCGTCTTCCGCAGCGGCGCGTTCGGCGGCTTTCGCGCTGGATTCCATCGGCAAACGTTCAGCATCGCGCAGGTGATCGCTGAGCCATTTACGACACTGTTCCAAAACCTCAGGCCTGGAGTAAATCCGCTTCACCTTTGCGGGATCACCCTTGCATAGCAGGTTGTGGTGAATGCGAATGAGTACTTCCGCGCATACCTTCACCGATGATTGCAGGAAGGTATCGAGTGTTTCGGTGACACCGCCGCCGGTGGAGTTTTCGATGGGGACCAGGCCCACGTCGATGGCCTGTCGTTCGACCTGCTGGAACACATGGCCGATGGTTTCGTCGGCCACGTAATCCACCGAAGCACCGAAGTATCGTTTGGCCGCCACGTGACTGAACGAACCGGCGGGTCCGAGGAAGCCCACGCGCAGCGGACGTTCGAGCGCGATGGAGCCGGAGATGATTTCGCGGTAGATCGCTTCGAGGGTGGCGTTGGGCAGCGGGCCTTGGTTAGCGGCCATGATGCGGTCGATCACCCGCCGTTCACGGTGCGGCACGTAGATGGGCGCATCGGACTGGTTCTTGACCTTGCCGACTTCGATCACGACGTTGGCGCGATCGTTAAGAAGTTTGACGATCTGTTGATCGAGCTGATCGATCT
>JANQFT010000051.1 GCA_028277685.1 Phycisphaeraceae bacterium | reverse complement strand
TCGAGTGCACATGCACCACCAGCGGTTTGCCCGACGTACCGGCGATGGCGAGTCCGGCGGGCAAACCGCTGGTGGTGCATGTGCACTCGACTGAGTTTGATCGCTCCGGAGAGGACGTTGACACCCGTATCTACGAAATCGAACGGCGCGGCATGCACGGTGCGATGCGCGCGATCTGCGTATCACACCTTACCCGTAAGATCGTGCTGCACCGCTACGGCGTCGCTCCGGAAAAAGTGGATGTGGTGTACAACGGCATCGAACACGACGGCGGACCTGAAGCAGACGGCACCAGCAACATCCGCAAGGGTGATCGCATCGTGTTGTTCCTTGGCCGCATCACCATGCAGAAAGGGCCGGAGTACTTCATCGCCGCTGCCCGCAAGGTACTGCAGAAAATCGATGGTGTGAAATTCGTCATCGCCGGCTCGGGTGACATGGAACGACGCGTTATCAGCCTGGCTGCCGAAATGGGCATTGGCCACAAAGTACTGTTTACCGGGTTCCTGCGTGGTAAGGATGTCGACCGCATCTTCCAGATGGCGGATGTGTACGTGATGCCTTCGGTCAGTGAGCCGTTCGGCATCGCCCCGCTGGAAGCGATTCGCCACGATGTGCCGGTCATCATCAGCAAGAACAGCGGCGTGGCGGAAGTGCTCAGCCACGCGCTGAAGGTAGATTTCTGGGATGTGGATGAGATGGCGAACAAGATTGTTGCCGTGCTTCGTCACCCGCCGCTTTCCACCACGTTGCGCGAACACGCTGATTTTGAAGTGCGCAAACTCACCTGGGAAACCGCCGCCGAAGAATGCGTGAACACCTATACCCGCGCAATCAAAGGGATCACCGAACCGGTCGAGGTGAAGGTGTGATGATGCGATGGCTTTACGTGTTGTTCGCGATGTCGATGGTGGTTGGTTGCGATAAACCTGTCACTCAGGAAATACCCACCAAGCCTTTGGGGAAGAACCTGTTGGTCAACGGCGGGTTTGAAGAGGGGGCAGAGCCTTGGTTCAGCCTGGAAAGCAAAGTGTGGGGGCCGGCGTTTGAATGGCGGAACGATCACGCGGCGAGCGGGTCGCATAGCGCTTCGTTGTTTGCTTCAAGTTTCGACGGGCCGGACAAGCGCACGCATATCTGTGGGGTGGTGCAGGAAGTGGAACTGGAGCCTGGCGCATCCCTGCCCAAACGCATCGGTGGGAAGTACTTCGTCAAACAATGGCAGGCCGGCACGCCCGATCTGTACGTGCAATTTGTGGTCATCGTGTTCGACATGAGCAACCCCCCACGCGGCCTGGAACATGCGACCAACTTCCAGTTACGTTACCCGTTGGCCGGCTTGGATAAGCCTGCATTCAACATCGGCAACGCGCAGTGGGTGTTTGTGAACAAAGCCGAGCCGATCGTGGGCCAATGGATCGAGTTCGAGCGCGACCTGCGTGAAGATTTCCTGCGCTACTGGGGCCGCATCCCGCGCGACTTCGCCAAGATCCGCGTGCTCTACGAAGTCCGCTGGGACAACCGCCGACCCAACCACGGCCCGACGAACGCGGAAGTGTTCTTCGATGATCTGTATCTGGGCGAGTGATGGTCTCGAAGATCGTCGATCACTGCCCCGCCATCTGTTCAACGAACTGTCGGCTGCCGTGGTAGAAGTACAACCCCCAGCCCGCGGTGAAAACGCAACAACCGTACAACGCATGTTCGATGCTGCTCACCAGCAGAGATTTGCTTCGTTGGTGGGTCAGCGTGAACAGGTAGCCGCCCACCAGCGTCAGCACGATCGCCTGCCAGTTCACGAACACGATGTGCAGCCAGCCGAAGGCAAGTGCCGCCATCGCGCAACGTAACCAGGTTTGCCGGATCAGCCCGCCGTACCGGTGCAGCATGAATGACCGCCAGATGATGCCTTGCGGATAAACGCTCAGCGGTGGATAGAGCAACATCACCGCCGCCCAGATACCTGGCCGCATGCGTGGGAACATCAGCATCCGATCCGGCGTAAGCAACCACACCGCGGCGAAGATAACCGGCGCGATCACGGCAAAGCGAATCAACACCGGCCGAATGTGTTCGCGTACGGCCCCGGTGTTCCAAAGTGACTTGCGATCGAAAGATCGATCACGCCACAGCAGCAGAAAGCAAAGCAGCGTGGCCGTCCACAGCAGTGGCACCACGGGCACTTCCACCACCCACACCCGCAGCGCCGCCACCCCCGCGGGTAACCCCAGCCAGATCAACACGTATTCACACCAGAGGCGCGTGGTTTGCTTCATGACGGCACATAATAGCCGGACGTGGCAACACCGGGGGAAACAAGAGTGGACAGGATTTCCAGGATGAACAGGATTGTTTTCTGCGCAGCAATCATCCAGTCAATCCTGTTGATCCCGTCTACTCCGCCTCCCGCGCTGGAGGATGTATATGTCTTGTGTGACGTATGCGCCCTTCGCTAACATGCAACTTCACCTCGCATTGAGTTGGAGGAACGCGACGCATGTCGACGCTTCTGATCGCGGTTGGATCGTTTTTCGGGTTTATCGTGGCGTATCACACGTATGGCCGCTGGCTGGCGCGGAAAGTTTTTGCGCTTGATCCGCAGGCGGATGTGCCCAGTAAGCAACTGCGGGATGATGTGGATTACTGTCCGAGCAAGAAGGATGTGGTGTTCGGGCATCACTTCACGAGCATTGCGGGGACCGGGCCGATTGTTGGGCCGGCGATTGCGGTGTTCTGGGGTTGGTTGCCAGCGTTATTGTGGGTGGTGTTCGGATCGATCTTCATCGGCGCGCTGCACGACTTCGGGGCATTAGTGGTTAGCCTGCGTAATCGCGGACAAACCGTGGGCGAAGTGGCGGGCAGACTTATCAGCAAGCGTGCCCGGCTGCTGTTCCTGCTGGTGCTGTTTTTCTGTTTGTTAATCGTGATCGCCATCTTCGGCCTGGTGATTGCGACGATCTTCAAGCTCTACCCCGAAAGTGTGCTCAGCGTGTGGATCGAAATCCCGCTGGCCACGGCAATCGGGTTCTATGTGTACAAAAAGAAGGGCGGTCTGCTGCTGCCTTCGCTCGCGGCACTCGGGGTGATGTATTTGTGCATGTACATCGGGTCGTATCACCTGCCGATTGAAATCCCGGCGGCGTGGGGTAACAGCATCGTTATCTGGACGGGCATTCTGCTGGTGTACTGTTTCGTCGCCAGCGTATTGCCGGTGTGGACGCTGCTTCAACCGCGCGATTTCATCAACAGCCATGAACTGGTGTTGGCGCTGGTGTTACTGATGGGAGGCTTGTTCGTGGCGGGCTTGGCGGGGGATGCAAACCTGTTCACCGCCGCGCCGGCAGTCGCGACCGATCTTCCGGCCGATGCGCCGCCGATCTGGCCGTTTCTGTTCATCACCATCGCCTGCGGGGCGATCAGTGGATTCCATTGCCTGGTATCCAGCGGCACATCCAGCAAACAACTGGCGAAAGAAACGGATGCCCATTACGTGGGTTATGGCGCGATGTTACTGGAAGGTGCACTGGCCGTGGTGGTGATACTGGCCTGTTGCGCCGGGGCAGCGATGGGCAAGTTCGACCGCACCAGGGGGACAGATTTCGCCGGTGGATTCACCTATCAGCAATCGGTGGATGCGAACGGCGCGGCGTTAGTGGGTTCGGCCGCGTGGTCTGCCCGGTACAACCCTGGTAAAGGGTGGGGTGATTTCAAGCTTGGTAACAAAGTCGGCGCGTTCATCGAAGGCGGTGGCAACTTCCTGACCAGCCTGGGTATTCCGCTGAAGATGGCGATCGCCATCATGGCGGTGCTGGTTGCATCGTTTGCCGCGACGACGCTCGATACCGCCACGCGATTGCAACGATACGTAGTTCAGGAACTGTCGCGCACGGTGTCGTTTACGCCGTTGACCAACAAGTATGCAGCGACGTGTTTCGCACTGGTGACTGCAGGCGCCGTCGCCATGATGCGCGTGGCCCCGGGTAAGCCGATGGGGACGGGTGGATTGATTCTCTGGCCGTTGTTCGGGGCAACGAACCAGTTGTTGGCCGGTTTGGCGTTGATGGTCACCGTGTTTTATCTCTGGCGAAGGGGTAAACCGATCTGGTTTGCTGCCATCCCCATGGCCATCATGCTTGTGCTTCCGGGCTGGGCGATGATTCAACAAATCATGACCAAATGGGGTCCATGGCTCACCGACAGCGCGGGGAACCCGAGCGGCAACTGGTTGTTGTTCAGCTTCGCGGTGGCAACGGTGGGTTTGCAGGTGTGGATCACCATCGAAGCGATACTCATCTGGCCCAAGGCGCGCAACGTGTTGGAAGAAACGTTGCCGCCGTTGGGCAAGCCCGTGATCGTGCGCGATGATGCAGGTCGCGCGTGTTGAAGAAGAGTTGAACCACCAAGGCACCAAGATCACCAAGGAATGCTCGGTTGATTAACGCATATGGTTCCCTTAGTGCCTTGGTAGTTCAAACTCAGCGCACAAAAAACCCCCGTGACATTGCTCCGATTCATGTCACGGGGGGTGCCACGGCTAGAAGCCGCTGTATCTTGATTGACGGAACACCACCATCGTAGCTTTGCCCTATGTGCGTTTCAATGGGATACTGGTGGGCATGGTAGAATTTGGTAAGTGGTTGATAACAAAGAACTAACGAAGTTATCCACAATTTGTGAGTTGCTTGTCGGTTGTGGATAATCTTATGAGATTCAGGCTGGATTCCCAGGGGAATGAGAAGTTGGTTAAGCATAAAACAAGTCAGGACTTACCGTCGTTACAGACATTTTATCCACACACTGTGGCGTCGGGCACGAAAGGACCTGTATTGTGGATATCGTGAATGTGGCGATTGGCGTTCTGGTGCGGCGGGGAGAGGCTGGCGTGAGGGTACTGATTACCCGCAGGCCGCGCGATAAGGTCTATGCTGGCTACTGGGAAATGCCCGGCGGGAAGATCGAGCCTGGTGAAACGCCTGCTGAGTGTCTTGCGCGCGAGTTCATCGAAGAAGTCGGTCTGCACATCACCGTGGGCGACCCGCTACCTGTCATCGAATACGAATATGACCACGCCCATGTACGTCTGCATCCTTATTATTGTCACCATACCACCGGCGAAGCGACTAACCTGGACGTGGCGGAACACCGCTGGGTACCCCCGGAAGCGTTGAGTCAGTACGAGTTTCCTGAAGCCAATGAACCGATCACCCAACGCGTGATGGCGGATTTGGCTTCTCAGAACGGAGATTAGCCACAGAGACGCAGAGGGATTCACCTTGATGTGTTTTCTCTGTGTCTCTTCGCCTCCGCGGTTAGTCCTGTTCGCACAGAACCCAGCGTGTGCCAAAGCCACAGCCCCAGTGTGATGCACACCAGACCAAACGTGATCATTACCCACTTTGGCGTGCCAGTGAGATGCATCACGTACGTATCGCCAGCCAGAAGCAGACTTCCTGCGCCGATGTAGCCACCATTAGCGATCAGGCAGAAGCCCGCAAACCCCCGCAGCAGACGCTCGGTGATTCGATAGCCGCGGGCATGAACCTGTGGGTTGTCACCCGCAACGATAGCTCGACACCAACGCATCACCAACCACGTCGCCAGCGGTAAAACCACCCCAACCACCGGGCCGCACCAGACCACTACACCCGGCTGCGGATTCGGATCAACATCCGTTCGACTGAATCGCCACGGCATCAGTTCCACATGCTGAACCACCCCGCCGGTTGCCCACGCGCCAACCACGTGCCCCAGTTCATGCACGGCCATCATCCCCCACCAGAAGACGGGCAGTAGCACTACAACCATGAAAAATCGTTTCCGCATCTGGCTTTTGTGTTTCGTGTTTGGGTCAGTCTGCGACGTACGCCCTCATCAACAGCAATACCTGTGTGGTCCAGTCCCAGGTGCGGTGTTTGCCACGCCAGGATTCGGAGATACGAAGGTGCATGGTACCACCCGTCCCGCCGTGGGGGCTGCCGAAATCCCACAGGCCATCTTCACGTCGCTGGTTCCACAGCCATTCGACAAAGCGTTTGGCGTGTACTCGCCAGTTGGGATACATCTGCAGGTCCCACATCGTCTTCATGTGGATGGCCACGCCCTGGGCGAATCGTGCCGGGTTTGCGAACTTGTTTTCGATGATGCGGTCTTCCCAGTTTGGCCCTTTGTCAATCAGCGGGTGCAGGTTAAGCACCATCCGGCAGTACCGGTCAGCCACTTTCGTGTCGAGCGTAGACGCTAGCGCGCCGATCAGCGGAAAGGTTAATCCACCCAGCACCATGGCGTAGGTGGTAGGACAGAAGGCGAGGTTGCGGTATACGCTTAGTGCCTCGCGCGAGATGAGTTTCTCGCCATAGATGTCGAACCAGAGTTCATCTTCACGCTCCAGTGAGAAATCATCCTCTGTCATCTGCGCATTCAGTAGGGCTACCGCTTTGGTGGCATATCGTTTCACGATTGGGTGCTTCGGTTTGATGCGCGCCAACGCGCCAGGCAATTTGATGATGTACCGGATGGTCGTGAAGCGTTTGGTTCCATGCAGACTGCTGTTTTCCCATGGCCGCTCGCGCTCACAGTGCCTGATGAAGTTGGCCGTGTCGTCGATGCACTGCGCTACCTGCGGATCATTGGCGGTTAATCCGGCATTGCGCGCGACGATGAACGCTGAGCCAACACTGCCACGTACATTGCCGCCAACGTCGGTTTTCATGTGTGCGCTGCTGAACTCGACATTACGAAGCATTTGCCGTGCGAGGTGGTCATCCGGGACGCCCTTTGCCGCGGCTTTTCGCGTGAGGGCGTTGTCGTGGAGCACATCCCGCGCCAGACGAAGCTGCACGCAGTCTGATGACTTTTCGTCGAGCAGCCGCCCCGCCGTCGCTTCGATCTCCTCACGCACCTGCTTCTTGTTGAGCATTACCCAAACCCCTTGTATGTGATATGTGTTCCACGCTCGGTCCTAAATTAATCCTTTTTCCCGTCGATGGTCGATCACCCGCACCGCTTTGCCGCCGGAGCGTTCGAGGGTTTTCGGGGCGACCAGTTCCACCTTCATCCGCAAGCCGGTCACCTGTTGGATGGCCCGATCGATCGCATCGTGCAACTGCTGCATGGCTTTCAACTCGTCGGAAAAATTCCCGGGGGTGATTTCCACCTTCACGCTGACCACATCCATGCTGCCGGGGCGGTCGACCTCGATCAGGTAATGCGGCGTAGTGCCCTCCACCTTCAGCAAAGCCTCCTCCACTTGCGTGGGGAACACGTTCACGCCCTTGATGATCAACATGTCATCGCTGCGGCCAACCACCCGGCTCATCCGCATCGTGGTGCGACCGCAGGCACACTGTTCGCGCGTGATGGTGCAGATATCCCGCGTGCGGTAGCGGATCATTGGCATCGCCTGCTTGGTCAGCGTGGTGATGATCAACTCGCCCGGCTCGCCTTCCGCCACCGGCTCCAGCGTTTCGGGGTTCACACATTCAACCAGAAAATGATCTTCCTGCAGGTGCATGCCGCAACGGTACGCGCACTCGCCGGAAACGCCCGGGCCCATCACTTCGGAAAGGCCATAGTTGTTGAAGGCTTTGATCCCCAGCCCCACTTCCAGACATTCGCGCATGTCTTCGGTCCAAGGCTCTCCGCCGAAGTGACCAAACTGAATCGGCAACGTTTTCGGGTCGATGCCTTCCGCCACTGCGCCCTCAGCCAGCGTGCAGGCATAACTCGGGGTGCAGATGATCACATCGGCGTTCAGGTCGCGCATGATCATGATCTGTCGCGGCGTGTTGCCGCTGGACACGGGGATAACCGCCGCGCCCACACGTTCGATGCCCTGGTGCAGACCGAATGCACCGGTGAACATACCGTAGCCGAAAGCGATCTGGCAGACGTGTTCGGATTTGAGTCCGCCGGCGACAAGGAAGCGGGCACACAGGTCGCTCCACACATCCAGGTCGTTGCGGTTGTAGGGCACGAACGTAGGTTTGCCGGTGGTGCCGCTTGAGCCGTGAATGCGCACAATATCCGCCCGGGGCACGGCAAGAAAATCGAGCGGGTACCCATCACGCAGATCCACCTTGGTGGTGACGGGTAGCTTGGCGATGTCTTCGATGGTGTTGATGTCCGCCGGCGTGACGCCGGATGCAGAGAATGCGCGCTGGTAGAACGGCAGCGTTACGGCACGTTGCATGGTGTCGCGCAGGCGATCGAGTTGTACCGCCGCCAGTTGATCGCGCGACATGGTTTCTGCGCGATCGAAGATTTGGCTTTCGACGGCAGGTTCGGCGGGGGCGAAAAGTGTGGACATGATGACTCCAACGTAGGTCCGGGCCTGCCCGGACATCACGGCGCACCGTCCGGGCAGGCCCGGACCTACAGCATCACTTCACCCCGAGTTTCTCGTACAGATCGACACGGCTGACCACTTCCACGTCTTCACCGAGCACTTCGAGGGCGCGGTCGGGATCGCTGAAGCGAAAGACAAGGACGCCTTTGTCATCGAGTTTGTCGGTGAAGGCATACATGTATTCGATGTTCACTTCGGCGTTCTCGATGCGGGCCAACAGTTCGGACAACCCGCCGGCGCAATCGGGTACCTGCAGGGCGATCACCTCGGTGACTTTCACCACGAACCCCGCAATTTCGAGCACCTTCTGCGCTTCAGTCGCATCCTTCACCACCAACCGCAGGATGCCGAACTGCTCGGTGTCGGCCAGCGACAACGTGATGATGCTGATGCCCGCATCAGCCAGCGCCTTACATGGCGCGACCAGTTGCCCCGGCTTGTTTTCCATGAAGACGCTGAGTTGATGGAGTTTCATAGCGTTTCTCGTATGTGGTTAAATGGTTGAATCGTTAAATCGTTAAGTCGTGGAATCGTTAAGTCGGTTTTTCAGGTGACGGATGTATCCACTAAGTAATTGGATCACGCGTTCGATGTCGGTACGAAGATCATTCAGATGCTCGGGCTTGAAGTATGCTTCATCTTCACAACAATTCAGTTGATCGATCAGTTCGTATGCGCTTCCTCGGCTTCGATACAGAAAACTGACGTTGTGCTTCCAGCCCCGGCAGCCGTTCCCCTCGGCGATGTTACTCGTGACAGATAATGCAGCACGGCGCATCTGCGAGATCAGGTTGAAACGCTCCTCATCTGGCAAGCTTTTCGTCAAGGCATATACGCGCCTCCTCATGCCCCTGGCCGCCTGATAGACCTCCAATTCCTCAAAACTCACCACCATCCCAAGTCTCCTGTCGATTCACGATTCAACGACTTAACGACTTAACGATTCAACCTTCGTTTCGCTTATCAATCACACGCTTCGCTTTGCCTTCCGAGCGTGGAATGCTCTGTGGTTTCACCAGGCGCACCGCGACACGGATGCCGATGATGTCGGCGATCGCCCGCACGAATTGCTTCTGCAACACTTCCATACCCTTCACACTGTCGGTGAACAGTTCAGCGGTGACTTCGACTTCCACCTCAACTTGATCGAGTCCGCCATCGCGCGTGAGGATGATCTGGTAATGCGGCACCGCGCCTTCCACACGTAACAGCGCTTCTTCGATTTGCGAGGGGAACACATTCACGCCGCGGATGATGAACATGTCATCGCTACGTCGACCGATTCGAGCAATGCGGCGGATGCTGCGGCCACACGGGCAGGGTTCGGTCATCAATGTGGTGATGTCGCGCGTGCGGTAACGCAGCATCGGCATGGCCCACTTGCTCAGCGTGGTGAAGACAAGCTCGCCCTCTTCACCATCGGGCAACACCTCGCCGGTTTCGGGGTCGATGATCTCGGGATAAAAGTGGTCTTCAAAGATGTGCAAACCTTCTTGTGCACAGCATGCGGATGCGACGCCCGGGCCGATGATTTCCGACAGGCCGTAGATGTCGTACGCTTTGATGCCGGCTTCCCGTTCGACGTACTCGCGCATCGCGCTGGTCCAGGGTTCCGCCCCGAATACACCCGCCCGCAATGGCAGGTCTTTCAGCGGGATGCCCATTTCGTTCGCCTTTTCCATCAGGTGGATGAAGTAACTGGGCGTGGAACAGATGGCGGTGACGTTGAAGTCTTTCATCACCATGATCTGCCTGGCGGTGTTGCCGCCGGAGATGGGGATGACGGTCGCGCCGAGTGTTTCCAGGCCGTAGTGTGCGCCGAGACCGCCGGTGAACAGGCCGTAGCCGTATGCATTTTGCACGATGTCACCTGAGTGCAGGCTGCAGCAGGCGAACGTGCGGACCATCACTTCTTTCCACACGTTGATGTCGTCTTGCGTGTATGCCACCACGATGGGTTTACCCGTTGTACCACTTGAAGCGTGCGTGCGCACGATCTCATTCATGGGTGAAGCGAACATACCAAACGGATACGTATCGCGCAGGTCTGTTTTCACGGTGAATGGCAGGGCGGCGATGTCGTCGAGTGACTGGATATCTCCCGGTGCGACACCTCTTTCAACCATTCGTGTGCGGTAGAGTTCCACGTTTTCGTATGCCCGCCGCACGATGCGCTGCAAGCGTTGCAACTGCAGGCAACGCAGTTGATCGACCGGCAGATAATCCGGTGCACTGGTCGGGTTGAATAACGACGATGCATTGGACGTGGCGGTGGTCATGTCTCAACTCCTCGATTGCGAATCACGGAGGGCGCGGAGGCACAAAGGCACGGAGATGATGCTTTGTGTTCTGCTGCGTGCTGCTCCGAGCAAAAAAGCCTTCCTCCGTGACTCCGTATCTCCGCGCCCTCCGTGATGTCGTTTCCCCTACGCGCTGCGAATGGTTTCGAACAGCGCGATGTTGGTGTCGTGCAATTTTTCTTTCAGGCCCGATTTGATCGCGTGGACCCAATTGTCGGTGGGAATGGTGTCGAGGTGTTTGCTCAGCACAGCCATGAGGGCGACGTTCATGCTGCGGGCTGAAGGCAGGTCGAAGAATTCCACATTGTCCGGCGTAATCATAACACCGCCTTCTTTCAGTTCACCGCGAGCGCGATCGATTTCTTCGGGCGTCATCACGATGAGATAGTCCGCCTCCCCGCGCGGCACCATGGGGCTGAGCACGGTGTTGCCGAAGCGGACATCGGTAGTGACCGACCCGCCGCGCTGGCTCATGCCATGCACTTCCGCTTTCTTCACATCGAAGCCGGTTTGGAAGGCAGCTTCGCAAAGAATGTTCGACGCACTGATCACGCCCTGCCCACCGAGGCCGGCGATGACAACGTTGGTGACTTTACCGTTGGTATTCATGGTTACTTCCAATCAATCACAAAGGGCGCAAAGGCACGAAGGCACGAAGAGCAAGCGTATTGTTTGTAGCCGGATGCTTCTCGTTAAGCATCATCTTTGTGACTTTGCGCTCTTCGTGATTCAGTACAACAATTCAGTCCGCCGTGGGTTGGCAATCGCAACCGCATTTCTCCGTGGCGGCGGTTTCCCATTCTTTGATTTTGCCGGCTGCCAGAATGCACGGACGGCGGGTGACGATGACTGACAGTTCGTTGCTGTCGAGACATTCTTTCAATGTGGTTTCAACAGCACCGGTGCTTTTGACCGGGTCGATGGTGTAGACGCGTTCGATGCCCATCGCACGGGCCATGGTTTCGAAATCGATCTTGCCGGTTGGTTCGTGATCGAGCGTGCGCCCGGTGCCGGGGTGTTCCTGTTGGCCGGTCATGGCGGTGGTGCCGTTGTCGAGGATCATCAGCACGTGGCCGGTCTTGGGCGGGTTG
The DNA here is from genome assembly GCA_028277685.1 of Phycisphaeraceae bacterium. GTDB lineage: Bacteria > Planctomycetota > Phycisphaerae > Phycisphaerales > Zrk34 > JANQFT01. Next base: position 4,363 of record JANQFT010000051.1, on the reverse strand, counting down.
TACACCATCTCGGCCATGCCGGTGAGACCGGAATGCACGAACGTTGAATCGCCGATCACGCTGACGACCTTCTTCGCCTGTTCATCCGGCAGCACATGGCGCAAACCCAACCCCACGCCGACGCTCGCGCCCATGCACACACAGGTATCCATCGCGGTGAACGGCGGCAGCACACCCAGCGTGTAGCAACCAATGTCACCGGCGACGATGCAACCCAAGTCGCGCAGAATTTCAAACACGTTGCGATGCGGACAACCCGTGCAAAGTTGCGGGGGCTTGCCTTTCGGCGGGGCTTCTTCTTCGGTCGTATCATTTGCCAGGATGCGCTTCACACGCGCGACATCAAATTCGCCGAAGCGGTACATCTCATCCTTACCATCGACGGGCAGATTCACCGCGCGGATCTGTTCGACAAGATAGGGATCGCCTTCTTCCACGCAGATCACATCATCGTGTTCTTCGATGAACTGGCGGATCATATTCATGGGCAGTGGATAGCTCATGCCGAGCTTGAGGATGTCGCAATCGGGGGCCGCTTCTCGGGCATGCACGTAAGAGATGCTGCTGGTAATGATCCCGCGCTTAGATGAACCATCGCCTTTGCTCACGTAATTGAACGGGCAGTTGTCGCTGGCGACGGCCATTTCATCGAGTTTTTTGCGGAGGCGACGATGTGCGGGGCGGGCGTAGCCGGGTACCATCACACGGCCGGGGATGTCGCGCTCCCATTTGATCTCGGCAATGTACCGCGTCGCGTCGGTTTCGTTGGGCACGACGATCGTTTTGCTGTGACAGATGCGCGTGGTCATTCGCAGGATGCACGGCATCTGGTGCGTGTGCGAAAGCTGAAACGCAGCCAGCGTCATGTCGTATGTTTCCTGCGAATCGCTCGGCTCAAACATCGGCACACCCGCCGCCACGGCATAACGACGCGAATCCTGCTCGTTCTGACTCGACGCCATGCCGGGGTCGTCCGCGGCGATCATGACGAGTGAGCCATCCACCCCGGTGTACGCTGCGGTGAACAACGGGTCGGCCGCCACGTTCACGCCCACGTGCTTCATGGTGACCAGCACCTTCGCGCCAGCGTATGCAGCACCGAGGCCTACTTCCATGGCTACCTTTTCATTCGGCGCCCACTGCGCCCGGCCGCCCAGAGCGTCGAACGATTCGAGGATTTCCGTGCTGGGTGTTCCCGGGTAACCGGTACCGAGCGACACCTTCGCGTGTAAACACGCCAGCGCCACCGCCTGGTTCCCGCTGATGAGCATGCGCTCGGTTGACGTTTCGATCGGGGTTGCTGTTGCCATGACTACTCCTGTGCCACCGTTCGCCACTGCCATAAGTTCAGAAACAATCGCGGAGGGCGCAGAGGCACGGAGTCACGGAGACGGTGACTTGTGTTGTTCCGCTGCGCGACCCTCCGAACAAAAAATCTTCCTCAGTGCCTCCGTGTCTCCGCGCCCTCTGTGATTACGCATTCATCGATTCGCTTAACCAAGCCGGCGGGCGAATCGGGCGTCCTTCTGTATTGGTCACTGCATGGATGGTGTACCCGCTGCAGACGGGGGTGCCGTCTGGTTGGGTGATGGTCACATCCACGCGAAGCCGCGCTTTGCTGGGCATGGTGCCGACGAGTTTCATCGTCAGTTCATCGTCATACACCGCGCGGCCTTCATACTTCACGTAGGCCTCAGTCACCGGCAGCATCACGCCATCCGCTTCCATGCTGGTGTAGGGTTTGCCCGCTGCCCGCAGCAGCTCCGTGCGACCCATCTCAAACCACTCGAGAGCACGACTGTTGTAGAACGTGCCCATCTGATCGGTCTCGCTGTAGCGAACCCGGAACTGCATGACGTGCTGACATCCTGCCAACGACCTGTGCCTCCCCCCGCCCCCGGAAGGTCATTCCCGAGACGGGGCATTGTGTTGATCACCAAGTGCCACCAACATGTCCTGCGAAGCTCCAGCGAAGCAGGATTGCCACCCAAGACATCCGATTTTACCAGAAACCCCCGGAAGGTCGAATCCACCCCAACACCCCCCACGAAGCGACGCGGCTATGCCGCGTTGCGGATGGTGTTAGGCCACGAAGACGCGAAGGCGCGAAGTGCGGGTTGTATTTCCCCCTCTCCCCCAAGTGGGGGAGAGGCAGGGTGAGGGGGATGGACCATGGCACACGCAGTGGGTGGATTTCCAACGCTCGACTTACTCAACGGTCTCACCCTCACCCCAACCCTCTCCCTTGAAGGGAGAGGGGGTTGGATGGCCGCACCCCCGCGCGCCTTTCCGATCCTAGCTGCGATGCGTCACATCGCGGCTATGACATGATCTGAATATTCACTTTCACATACTCAAGTAATATATTGATATAGACATATGTTACATCTGGTCTGAACAGTAGAGGAGGTGACTATGGACCCCATTACTATCGCAGCAATAGGTGGAGTTACAGGAGGAGCAGCGAGTAAGTTCGTAGATCGGGCGTGGGATTGCGGTGAAAAATGGCTGAGCGCGTATTTCCAAGATCACCGCCCTAAAGCAGTGCAAGCTGCCCAAGCCAATAGTATGGAGTTTCTTAAAAGTCTTGCGCGCAGACTTGATCGTTTGGAGCAGCAATCCGATGAGAATGCTGCAAAAATCAACTGCTCGCTAGATGAGCCTCAGTTTGCTGTACTGCTGCAAAAAGCACTTATTGGATCTGCCAAAGCTGGATGTGCAGCAAAGCGGGAAGCACTTGCTGATCTCGTGGCTCAGCGTCTGCTTTCTGAGCATGAATCGCTATTTGCGGTTACCTCTGAAATTGCATGCGATGCAATCACACATTGCACATTCAACCAACTTGGACTATTGGCATTCCACACATCATTAACTGCAATCACACCTGACTGGCTTAACAATGCGGAATTGGACGCAGCCTCGTGGTGGCAGGCCGGGGCAGAATGGTTTGAGGTTCGCTTCAATCATTTCTGTGACGTTAAGGTCAAACGTTATGATGTACTACATCTGGAAGCCCTCTCCTGCTTAAGCTTTACCTCATTCGTAAGATATGAACTGACTGAAATACTTGAAAAGGCTTGGGCGAACCCGCATAAAACGCTATTGAAAGATGACATCATGACGCTGGATGTTGGTAAGCTGATTACCCGCATATGGGAGGAAGAAGAGTTAAATTGCACTCGACTAACTACGGTGGGGCAACTAATTGGCGTTCTTGCAGCAGATAATATCTGTGAGGATGAACCAACAAGTTTTGCCTCATGGCAAGAGGCATGAGTAAATCGGGTTGGGTATCAACACATAGCAACTCGAAGGGCGTTATTGATTCGTGAAATGGGTCAGTCTCCCAACCGCACACAGGACCGTGGACGGGTGACGTGTGGCACCCCAAATTTCCCGCGTCCTGACTGCATCGTCTGGGCAGGCTCGGACCTACGGGACGCGGACGCGTCGTCCGCCTTCGTGCCTCAATGCCTTTTGCCTCCCGGCCGCCCCCTCTGCCTCGCTGTGCTCGGCATCTCCCCCGGTGGGGGAGAGCAAGTAGCAAGTAGGGTGGGTTAGCAAGTAGGGTGGGTTAGCGAGTCCTCGAGCGTAACCCACCAGGCTCGCGTCGCGATTTCATCCTGGTGGGTCCGCTTCCGTCTTCGCCAAGGCTACGACGGACAAGTCGCTCGACCCACCATACGCGCTGCCACAGGTCGTTCGGTCGATCGTGTTCGAAGCGTTGCCAGCGATGACGCTGCGCGGTGTCGATCGGATCGATCAGACCGTGCTCACGCAGGATGCGGGTGATGGTGCTGGGGGCGGGTGCGTCCAGACCCAGTCGCTTCAGTCGATGATGCAACTTGCGTCCACCCCATCTCGGATGCTCCGCCCGCAACCTCAACACCGCCTGTTCCACCAGCTCCGGCGTGCGATGCGGACAGTGGTGCGGCCGCCGCGACCGATCGACCAGCCCCGCTTCACCGGACTGCTCGTATCGTCGCTTCCACTTGTACACCGTCTTGCGACTGACGCCGAATCGACGCGCCAGTTCACTGACCGACACCCCGCCAGCCAACGCCAGCGTCAACAGTTCACGTCATTGGGACACGCGATCATACTCCTTCCAAGCCATCGCCAGCTCCTTATCCAGCAGGAACCAACAGCTTAGAAATGTGTTAACCATGTACCCGAACGACGGTTAACTATGTGCCCGGTCTGTACATCCTTCAGGGTGCTGTGTGGCACCCGGCTGAAGACGGTCAAGCGATGGCACCCGGCTTCTTCTTCGAAGATTTTCAAGTATTTGCCAAACATTGCGCACGAACGTGACCTGTTTGAAAAGGTTGCGGAATATCGGCGATTTCTGGCCAGGAAGGCC
>JANQFT010000028.1 GCA_028277685.1 Phycisphaeraceae bacterium | reverse complement strand
TGTATTGCACCATGGGGTCGAACGTTTGGGGCACGGCCAATTCGCGGAGGCTGATGATGGCCGCTTCGCGCACTTCCTGGCGGGCAAAGTCGCGCAGGGCCAGTAGTTTGTTCGCCGCGGGCTTGTCATCGAGTTCACCGACCAGCAGTGCAACTTGTTCAATGATGCGCCACATGGGCCGCTGCACTTCCGCGGGCTTGTTCACGTAGGCGGTGAATTGTTGATGGCAGGCTTTGAGCATCTGCTCACGCCGGGCATTATCTTTCGCTAGTGCACGCAGGGAATGCCGGGCAGTGGTGCGCACTTGTGGGTGTGCATCGTCGAGCGCTTGCACCAACAAGTTCACCGCATTCTGAGTGTTGTGCGTGGCCAGGGAACGGACAGCGAATTTACGCACTTTCGGATCGGTCGACTTCAGCGCCTGCGGTGCAAGTGGCCAGATGTACTTCGCATCAATCGCCAGTAACCGCGCTAGCGCCGCCCCCGCGACCGCCGGCTGGTTGTCTGACGCTAGACCCACCAGCAACTGAATCGCTTCAGATGATTCATGTGAAGCCAACATGCGCACCGCGAGCAAGCGTCCGAGTAGGCCACTGGCGATGAGTTTTTTCGCATCGTGCTCCGAGCCACGGCTAACACGCTTACCCAGTGTTTCCGCCGCGGTAAGCCGCAGACCGGGTGGACGGGTCACGTCCATCACCACACGCTGGATGGCCTGCTCGATCTCCGGGCCTCGCTCGGTGCATATCGCCAGCGCCTTGAGGGCCGAGTGGGTCAATGACTGTGACACACCCGGTTTGCCCAGGCGCGCCGTCCAGATCGATGCGGTGCGTGGGTGGTTCCATCGGGCCAGCAATTGATCGGCCAGCATGGTTCGTTCGCGCGCCGCGGGTGAGTCTTCGTTGCCGGCGGTGGCAATGGTGACTAATTGCTTGGCCGTATCGCGCAGGTTCAAGGCATCCACCGCGCGCATGGCCTGCAACTGCACCAGCAAGCGATCATCTTCCAGCAGGCGCATCACCTGGTCGGACAAGTCCGTCATGCGATGTTCGGCGATCACATTCAGTACCTGAATGCGGGTCAGTTCATCGGGCCTCACGCTCACCCGACGCATGCGATCGATCAGTTCACTGTCAATCAACTTTTCAGATTCAGGCACCACATACAACTGTTCATCTTCCATGGGGCCTGCCGACGCTGGCGGGGCGCACCACAACATGAACGCAGCAGCGAGAATCACGGAATGTATCAATCGATGCGAGTTCATCAGCTTCTCACGGAAGACATCATGGGGTTGCCGGCTCATCGCGGTCGCGTCAATTGCCAGGTGCGTAACCATAGCACCAACATGCACACACCACTGGCGATACCAAGGAAACGCCAGTTGAATGATGCCAGGTGATACTCATCCTTGCTCAGGCCGGGCATGTCGATGACTGACAGTGCGGTGGCCACCGGGTTGAAACGCAACACCGCTTCGACCAGATCATGACCAAACAAAATACCTTCGCCCAACCACGGCACCAACGTACCCACGCAAAGCAGCACGATCACGATGTACGCCGCACTGGTGGCGGCGGTGGTTCGTTTGAGCAAACTCGAACATACCGCACTCAGCAACACGGCAAACAGCGCAGTGAGCGCGAGGCACGCCAGCACCTGCAGCACACGATCCTGGTAACCGGAATCGATGATCAGCATGGCAGCGTAACCCGGCACGGTGGCCAGCAACAGCAGCACCAACGTCCACGTGACACTGACCAGTTTGCCCAGCACGATCTGGCTGGGGCGAAGCATGGTCATCTGCATCAGTTCCCAGCCACCCGATTCCACTTCCGCGCTGATGAGTGCGGTGGATAGCGCCGGACCGATCAACAACACCAGCCCCATCTGGAAGATGACCAGCACGCCGCCGAGGAACGCCATGCTCGACGTCTGCTGGCTGAGCGTGGCCACCACAAACGTCAGCGACAGGCTGATGATCAGGCAGGCCGCAATCAGTCGCATCATCCAGTGGCTACGGCCCATCGCGCGGCTGCGGAATTCCTTCACCACCACCGGGTTGGCCAACATCAGGTTCATCATGAACGAGAAAGCGAACATCACCGACACCATCGCAGGCCCGCAACCGAGCAGCGCGACGAGCAACTTCTCGATCATCGTGCCTTCCAGCCAGCCCTGTTCGTTGCCGTACCAGAACACACCCACGCTGATCACCCCGAACACCACCGACCCGATGCCGCCGAACAGGATGGGCTTTAAGCGCAGGCCGATGAATTGCTCACGGCGTTGTGGATCGAACGCGCCCAGGAACATGATGCGCCGGAACCATTGCGCCTTACTGGAACGATCATCGGTGATCTTACCAGCAGCGCGACTGCGATCGAGCAGCTTCGGCGTCAAGCGGAATGTCAACCACACCGTACAGCCAATGATGCAACCCAGCGCGATGACCACGTACCGGGCAACCGGCGCCCATCGCCAACCGGTGTCGGCCATGATGGTATCGCCCACATGCTCAAGGCCCAGCACGGTCATGATCGCGGGAATCGGACTGATCGCTTCCAGCCACATCAGCACATCTGCAATCGGTCCCATGATGCGGCTGGACAATAACTGCTGCGGCAAAATGGTCAGCACACTCAGCGCGAGTACCGCGCCGTAAGTCATACGCAACGCCGAATCACTGCTGCGGGCAAAGCTGGAAATCAACAACCCCACCAATGCGTACTGCACGGCGCACACCGCAAGCACCAAGTACCCCACCACCACATCCATGAAGGCAATGCCTCCCATGGTGAAGCACGCGGCGGCAGCCGGCATGCTGAGGACGAGCAACAGCAGAATGAAACCCACGGCCGCGGTAATCTTGCCGAACACGATCGACAAGGGGGTCAGCCTGGAGGTAAGCAAGAGTTGAAGCGTGCGGGCATCGCGCTCACGCACAATGGTGGTCGCGGGAAACACCGGTGCGAGCATCAACATGCACACCAGCAATCCATACGTGAACGTGCGGAACAACTGCTGCGACTGATGGCCATCGCGATTGGTGTCAAGGTCGACCACACTGTCGGCCGGCCAAAGCAGCAGCACCACCGCGGTGAGTACCAGCACCATGACGATCTGGATCGCCAGCGACCTTCCGGTACGCAATACGCCCAGCAACTCGCGCTGAATGATGGGATTGGCGATACTCATGCGTTCACTGCCGCCTTGCTTTTGCCCAGGCCCGTCACTTCGAGGAAGGCGTCTTCCAGATCGAGCGGTACTTCGTGATACTGCAGGACGGGAATCTGCCTCTGCACGGCGAAGGCCAGCACGTTGGTCAATCGTTCATCATCGGCACCGGTGGTGAAACGCACTTCCGCCTCCTGCGGGCTGGTGGTTACCTCGGCCTCAGGTTCAAGGTTGTCGCGCAACAGTTGGGCCAGCGGTTCGCACTGACTCGCGTTGATCACCTGCACGTTGATGATGCGGCGCTGGCTGACCTGCCGCATGATGTCTTCGAGTGACCCGAACGCCCGCAACTTGCCCTTGGTGATGATGGCCACCGTATCACAGATGCGTGCCAGTTCCGGCAGGATGTGACTGGTAACGATGAGCGTTTTGCCCATCTCGGCCAGCTTGAGCAGCATCTGCCGCATTTCGATACGCGCCTGGGGATCAAGGCCGTTGGCCGGTTCATCGAGGATGAGCACCGGCGGATCGTGAATGAGCGATCGTGCAACGGAAACGCGCTGCTTCATACCGTGGCTGAGCGCTTCAACGTAAAGGTCTTTCATGTACGTCGAGCCAGTGATTTCCATCACTTCCTCGACCCGCTTCACGCGCGCCTTGCGTGGGATGCGGAAAGCCGCACCGAAGAAATCAAGATATTCACGCACGCGCATGTTGTCATACGCGCCGAACGTATCAGGCATGTAACCGATCAGCTGTTTGAGCTTCTGCGTGTCATGCGTGCAGTCGGCACCACATACGAACGCCTTGCCCTCGGTGGGTCGACTGAGACCCACGAGGATTTTGATGGTGGTGGTTTTGCCCGCACCGTTTGGGCCGATGTAGCCGAGGATCTGGCCGGTGCTCAAGTGCAGGTCGAGACTGTCGAGCGCGACAAAATCGCCATAGCGTTTGGTCAGTCCCTGGCATTGCACGACATATTCGCTGGCAGATTCAGCCATACTTGCCTCGCTTTCACTCGTTCGGCAGAGTGCTGGTCGGTGTTCCGACGACCCCGGTCACATCAAGTTGCATGCTTCTGACGCGCCACATGAGCGATTGGCGAATGTCCAATTGCGTGGAGCCTTCCGCCTGTTGCACATCGAAGCCGATCAGCACACCACCCTGATCGTCCACTTGGAGTTGGTCGGCCGACAGTTTGATCGACGTGGGGCCGTCTGGTCCTTGCAGCACCGTCACTTCAAGCGGTCTGTTGTTCATGCCGGTGACGATACGTACCGGACGACCGATGGCGGTCATGTCCAGGTGCAGTGTGGCTTCGGTCGGGCGAATCGGCAGCACCGATTTCGGCAGCATGAACCGCGCAACGAAGGCCGACGACTGCGACGTGCCGTCTTTCAAGGCCCAGTCGCGTTTGGCTTCGTTGTACAGGCCGGCCATCTGCGGCAACCCGAGCGACCTGCGGCTGGCGGTAAGTTGGATGAACGGCCGTGGCACATGCACGATGCTGCCGGGTTTGGGGCGCTGGATTTGAAGCGGCACCGTCCACAGCGCAGTCTTACGGTCCTGCGCTTCGCCGGAAATATCCAGCTCCACGACGATGCCATCAGACCATCCCACCAGCATGGGACTGCCGGGCCAACCGGGTTGGCTGAACATGCTGTTAAGTAACGTGGTGCGTGCCTGACGCACAGGGCTGATCAATCCCGCGCTGAAATAAGTGTGACGGTTGAGCACATCATTGCTGCCAAGCGTGATCTTCATGCGGCGTGCATCAACCGTATCCGGGGTGACCAGCAGGTTCCCGCCGGGGGCAGCGATAATCATGTCTTCAGGTAGTTGGTCAGTGGGCCAGTCGATCGTACCGACCAAACCTTCCTCGTTGAAACTCAGTGATGCGGTGACCGGCTGCGGCAGTTGTGCGTGGACGGCGTAGTCGGCCATGTGCATCGTGCGTTCGCCGACGCCGATCTCATCCCACTGCCAACGATCCAGATCCTGCCAGATCAATCGACGTGGATCGGAACGGCGTGCCTGCGGCCACACCCAGCCACCCTGGTCACTGGCCAACGTGATCTCGCGTGTCGTCGGGGCATACAGCCCCAGCGCACCACGCACGCTGACGTTGTCTTCACCCAGATCGGCATGAATGACCTGCAAGGCGGCGTTGGTTGGATCAACCCCGCCACGTTGCATACGACCGGCGGTGTGCAGCACCATCACCACCACCACCGACACACCAATCGCCACCGGCACCATGCGTTCCTGTCGGCCCGACCGACGCAGCCAAAGCCCGGCCACTGCGATTACCACCGCAAACAGGCCCAACACCCAACCGATGAACGCGCGACTGACGATCGGCCGCACCACCTGTCGACTGACAAACTCACGTGCGGTGTCGTTGGCGATCGACGCGCGACGCTCATCTGCATTAGAAAAGATAGCGTGCGATAGTTGTCGCATCGCTGTGGAAACGGCATCGTTATTCCAGGCACGACCTTCCAGCGTGATCACCACCACGCGGCCGGCACCGTAGTTGCGCGTCATCAACGCCGGCCAACCCCGTACCGACAGCACGGTGTGGTAATCCGGAGCGATCACACGTGCCATACGCATGGGTTGTTCATCCACGTATGGGCCGAGTTTGGGCTTGACCTTACCACGACGCCGGGTGGCGGCGATATCCGTCGCTTCGAATGTCACTTCGGTCAACCTGACCTGGTCGATCACCTGCACACCCCAGCCATCGCCCAACAGTAATTGCATGGCATGGGGGTCTACCTGGTCGGCGAACACGCACAACGTGCCGCCGTTGCGAACCCATTCGCGCAATGCCGTGCGTTGGGCGGCGTCAAAGTCGGGCTGATCAGCCGACAACACCAACGCCCCACCGACATCCCAGCCCAAGGCATGGCGTGGTGCCTGCCGCACATTCAGCGGGGCCACGCGTCGCGAACGACTGCTGCTTTGCCGGGCATTGGTGACAGTGATGGATTCTGCTTCATCTGCCACATCACTGATGGTCACGGTAATGTCGGAATCATTCGATCGCAGCAGTGTGCCATCTTGACGGTCATAGTCGACACGTTGGCTGGCGTCTTCCGGCAGAAGGAAGGCGCGCATCTCCACCGAGTTCTTGTTCATGCCCTTCGCACCGGGTACCAGGCGAATGGGCCATTCGGCGATACGCTTGCTTCTGGCGGGCACCCACACCAGTGCGGCGAACTGTCGTTCACTTTTCGATTGGAAGTTACAGCTCACGCGGTAGGTCTGGTCGCTGGCGGTGGGATTGACCAGCGTGGCGCGGGCGATGCCCCAGTGATCCGTGATGAACCACTTCAAACCCGCCCCGGTCACGCTGCCATCCAGCGAAGGTTTATTCTCCTGCGCGACCGAAACGCTCCCCAGTCCCAAACAAGCAAACAGCACGGACACGCAGATCAGCGTGAACGGCCGACGACAAATTGGCTGCACAGTCCAGTTCTGCATGCGTGGTGAATTGTTGACTGCTGGTTCCTCGGTAGAAGTGCTCCATATGATAAGCACGAACGGCCATCGTGCAACCAAGGACACCATCTGCACTTAGCGCCAGCCATTCACCTCAGGCCTGTTCGTCGTTTTCTTCGAGGGATTCGCCCGTCATCGTCGCGGTTTCCTCGATTTCCTCATCCAGCGTGATCGCCGACTCCGATTCGACTTTCCGCTTCGCCAACGCGGCACGTAAGTTCGGCCATCGCTCCGCCACCGCCCCCACACCCAGCAGCAACACCAGCACGCCCACGCCCAGCCCTGCTGCCCACACACCAGAACGCGCCACTGGCGCCATCTGACGATCCACCGCAAACTCGACCGTCATCGCGCTGCCCGGTTTTACCTGAAGCGGACGTTCAAACTGCAACACGCGACCACGCAACGGCATGTTCACTGTCAACTGCACGTTCGCGCCCGCGGCCGCTTCCTGCATCTCCACCATGCGTCGCGTGATCATCTCCAGGTTCTCACTGTCAAACCGACTGAGCGAACTCTCAATCCGCCGTGCCTGATCAAGGCTGAACTGATCACCCACTTCCGTATGCTGTGCGGTTGGCGCAGGTTGATTGGCGGTCGGCTGATCGAACTGTCTGCGCAACCTCGCGCGCGATCCCACCAGGCCAACCTTTGCCTGCGTGTTCAACAGATTCTGCAGATCAACGCGGATATCTTCATTCAGCGCCACATCGTTCTGTGAAAAGTTCTTGCCCAGTTCCAGTGCCATCCGCGCTTCGTACTGACGACCCGCCTGCTGCAACTTCCGTGCCTTGGCCTGAAGCGATTGCGCGCGCTGGTTGTACCACACGTTGGAATCAGCCATCACCTGTTCATACTTCGCCAAGTCGTATCGCTGTACGGCGGGTTGGGTGGTGTGCGACTGGCTTGCCAAGAGTGTGCCTTCGAAGGCATCGTAGTTGAACCCATCCGGCACGTAGAACTTCCAGGCGATCTGCTTCAACGGAAGATCAAACCGAGGCCCGTTGAACGTCTGCCGACCCTGCCACCCCGCGGTGCGATTCATCACGTACACCATCACCACTTCCACTGTCAGTTCGCCCGAGGCGCCCTGCGCCAACGGAACCAACAACACCGATTGCCCCTCACGTATGGTACGCGACGGCACCGTCGCCCGGCCGTTCACCTGAAGCGTCCATACGGTTGCATCCTCCGGCAGCACCGTTTGCAGATGACGCTTGCTGCCCACGCGCAGTTTCATCTCAACCCGGTTGATGCTCTGCCCCGTTTCGGTCACCACGGTGGTGATGGAAGTACTTTGTACGTCGGCCTGCAACAGTGCGGCAGCATCATGCCGGGTGGCTTTCACCGCCAGCGCGTAGTTGCCCGTGTTGCTGCGGAAGCAGAACGCCGCCCCGGACAAATCACCTGCACCATACTCGCGCGGAATGCTGCGTGCTTCACCGGTTTGCAGTGCCGGGTCGACATGAGTGGTATCCAAGCGAACACGGTCGGTGGCATACACCACCACATGGCCCCGCCGCAGATCGGCATCCTGCGCCTCAACCGGCAGGATAGTGATCTCGCCATCGCTTTGGTCAAAACGTGTCTCGTAGGTGATCTTCAACGGGTACGGACGATCGTACACCTTCTGCGCCAATTCGATGCGCCACAGACCCGGCTCGATCTGCTCACGCCGCGCGATATCCGAGCCGGTCAACAACAAACCCAGCGCTTCATCAGGCACGCGCACGGTGAACACCTTCGCCCCCGCGTGATACAACCGATAGCGCAGGTGTTGCGTGTGCCGCACCATGCCCTCGGTCACCTTCGCCACATGCACAAACCCCACCGTGATGCGCGGTTCAACCACTTCCGTGGCCAACGCTAACCGCCAATCCGGCCCAAGCAACCGGAACGCCAACGTGCCCTGTTGACGAATGCCCAACTCCAACGGGTTCAGGTCGCTCACCCCTTGCCGACTTTCCACCGCCAACCGCACACCACGATCCGACGAAACCACCATGCGTCCGGAATGCTTCAACGCCCCCACCACCGACACCCGCGGCACCGTGATGCGATCCGGCAGGTCCGACACCGGACGACTCAGGTCAACTTTCAGGTCCACCCGGCCCTGCACCTTGCTGCGGAAATGAATCGTAACCACGCGCACATCATCGTTCACCACTTCATCCCAGTGACTGATCTGCTTCGATTGCAAGGCGTCGATATCGTACGCCGCGGGCATTCGCAGGTCGGCACTGAACAGGCCAGCTTTGGCAATATCCAGCGTCAGCTTGCCCTGGTAGACAAGCCGATCATCAGAAACCTTGAAGCCGCTTTCTTCGGCAGTGCGTAACTCGGGGGTCACCTGCTTCGCTTCGATCGAAACCACATCCTTTTCACGATGCATGCGGAAGGCGTGGCGGACATCGGATGTCTTCGCGCCCATTACCTTCAGTAATTGCGCAGCGCTTCGACCGTAATCATCCACGTTCATCTTCTGAGAATACTTACCCAGAGACAGATGCACCGCTCGCGTGCTCAACACTCCCAACATGCCACGCTGGCGATGCGCTCCCCGCACCATGATCGGCTGTAATGACACCGTGTACGGCATCGTCTGGTTGGCCACCTGTGTGGTTAACGCCAGCCGATACTCACCCACCGCTGGCCTGGACAGTCGTGCCTCCAGTTCATGCGTGATCGGATCGAACCGCCATGTACCAAGGTGCTGACCGGCAACGGCCGTCACCGTCAGATTCTCCGGCAGGCGCAGGCGGATGTCTTTCAATTCACCTTGTGCGATTTGCAACAGTAATTGATGCCGCGCTTCGACCAAGCCCGCATCGAATCGTGCCAGGCTGATCATCTCACTGAAGAAGCGTGTGTCTTCCAATGCGGTTTGCCGCGCACGCGGTTGCCAGTCAAAACCGATCGGTTCACCCGGGGCGAACGTGGCGCGAGCCACCGTGCTTTGCTTGGTGACCTGCGTTTCCAGTCGCACTGCGCGATGGGCGGAGATCGACATGTCCTTCACCGGCACCGTCAACTGCACCTTGTTCATCAACGATACGGGCATCGGCAGATGGAACGTGCGGCGTTGATCGTCGTTTGCCTTGTCCAGCGGCAACAGGAACATCGAACTGAATTCGTACACCCCGCGCTTTTTCACCTGGATATAGTGCTTGCCTTTTTCAATGAAGATGTGCAGGTTGTCCGCCGGTTCATCGGTCGATAACAACACGGCACCGGCACTTAACATGATCGGCAAGCGCGCCGGCTCCGGGGCACTTAAACGAACACCGAATGTCATGGTCATCGAGTCGCGATCGGCTTTCAGATCAACATCCAACTTCTCGAGCACAGGCTGCCTGGCAATGGGATTCGGCCCGGGCCCGCTACCACAGCCGGTTAACACGAACATCAACGCCATCATCGCGGCCGTAGCAGCAGGCGCCATACTGCGACGCGGAGAAAGCCGCATGACCAATCGCCACCCGAACAACAGCGTCAGCCCAACCGGTATCCCCCATGTGAGCAGATGGCCCAACGGCTTGGCACAGACCGGAAATTGCGCAGCCGAGTAGAACGCGCCCGCCACCGCCACGGCAAACAGAACCTTTCGTAGACGGCGAACCAGCAATGCCCCCACCAAGGCCACCACCGCAACCACCGGCGCGACCAACGCGCCCCAGAGGGTGACATCCTGCCGCCAACTGGGCACGATATCCAACCCCACGGCCAACGCACTGGCAGGGTCGAGGTCGACCGCTTGCGTGAATGACACGATGGTCAGGTCCGGTTTGGCCGTGAGTTCGGTCTGCATGGGTCGCGTGGTCGCCGCCGTCACACCGCCCAGCACAACCATCGCCAACACCAGGGCCACGATCGCATCCGGCAGTACCTTGCGCGCGAGAATGCCCAGCAGGATCAATAGGCCCAGCACCACACCGCCCACCGCTGCCCACTGAAAACCATGTCCATCGAACAGTGATTCGCCCGCGCGTCCCCAGGCTTTCAGTACGTTTGACAACACGAAAGCGGCATCGTTGGTTTGGGTATCTCGTGCCTGTGGAATCATGTTGCCCCCAGCCGGACGGGCAGCCCATTGTTCGGGTACGGTGACCCGCCAACCGGCATAGGTGGCGGGCACATCGCTACGTGGGGCTTCCAACTGCATGTGACCGCGCCAACCGCGCAAGCTGGGATGTACCTGGCCATACTCGACCTCGACGGTGCTCGGTTCGTTGGGGTTGAAGTGTCGTTTCAGGGGAATCAGGTAAACGCCACGTGTTTCGTCGAAGGAAGCCGTCACGCGGGTGGCCGTTTCGTTGCCATTGGGGTCGCGGTCGATCAGCCGAGTGGACCACACCACCGCATCTGCCGGCATCTGTAATTCAAGGAACTGGCTAGAGGTGTTCTTGATCTTGTAGCGAATAGTGGTCACCGATTCGGTTTCGCCATCCTCGCGCACTGCCAAGCGGCTGGACGCTTCCATGATGTCGACCACGGCCGACAACAATGGACTGCGCTGGTAAGCATTGATCTGCACGCGCAAATGATGCGGCGAACTGACATACTTGAACGTGCGCAGAATCGGTGAGTGCGCCAGAAGGCGATAGTTGCCCGGTACTTCATCACGGCTGATTTCAAGCAGATTAACCGCATCATCCTGCTGGGCTTTCAACTGCAGGTTCAGGTGACTAGCCACGGCGATGTAGCCGGTTTGCGTTTCCACCTGTTCGCACTGGACGGCCCCGAGGGTGATACTGCCGCCTTCATCGTAACGCTGGTTGTACAGTACGCCGAGGTTGTAATCGCCGATGACTTTGCGTTGGAGTTTGACCGTCCAGTGATTGTCCTGCTGGTTGGTGCTGCGCACATCGCGGCCGACAAACTCAACGTTCTTCGCCTCATCTGGAAGATGAAAATGCAGTTCATCGATGGGCGAACCGGTGATGAAGTAGTTCACCGCGACGGAGGAATAGGCAATACCTTCGCCCAGTGATTCAAGATGAAAACTTTCGACGCGCACGCCGGCTGGTTTCTTGCGACCAAGCAACGCCAATGACCAGTTCGCTTCCCGGAAGCGATAGGCGTACTGC
>JANQFT010000020.1 GCA_028277685.1 Phycisphaeraceae bacterium | reverse complement strand
TTGACCCACCCTACTTGCTGCCCCGACCTACGAACTTCCCGGATTCAGGGCAATGGCACGGGGCTGAACGCTTCCTTGCCGTTGATCTTGATGGGATGGGAAGGGGTGACGATTTCGATGCCGTTGATCAGCGCGGCGTTGACCTTGGCTTCAAACGTGATGGTGAGTTTGCCATCTGTCACCTTGGCGGTGTATCCCCGCACCAGGGCGATGTTCCGTTTGTTGCCTGCTTCGGCAAAGACATCGAAATCGGTCAACACCGGCTTATCCTGAATCGCCACGCTGAAAACGCGATCACCGGGTTTGGTGGCGCCATCCCAGGTTTCCGCAAAGTGAAGGAGCACGGTGTAAGTACCGTTGGGCACATCGAACGTGTAGTGCGATGCGCCGTAACGTTCCGTGCGGTAGATATGTTGAAGCGTGGGGCTGGTCTCGATGGCAAGGTCACTGCTTCGGACAGCGACGCGGCCGTCGCACTGTTGTTGCCAGTCGCCCTGCCAGATACGGCCCTTGTCATCTTGCCAGTCGCGTGCATGGCCGCAGTTCACGCGCAGGACGAAGCCTTCCTCTTTGGGGATGGGGCGCGTGACCACGGGCTGGTACGGCTCGACTTTCGCGGCGACTTCGGTCAGCCACGACTCGAGCAGGCCGGGCCAGCGCTGGATGCGTCCGCCGCGGACGCCCATGCCGTAGCCGTGTCCACCACGGGGGAAGATGTGATATTCAAGATGAGGCTTGCTCTTGAGGGCGGCGGTGAGAAATTCCAAATTGCCCTGCATGAGGAAGTCATCGTAGGTGATGGTGGTGAAAGTGGGCGGCAACTCGGGCGAGACGTTTTCCCTTAATTCACGCGGCACACCGGGGTAGATCGGCATGAGGAAGTCCGGGCGGCTGGAATGATGCTCTATGGGGTCGGCTGACTTGGGGTTGCCATCGTCATTAACGGCACCGGCAAGCAGCGCGAGGTGGCCGCCGGCGCTGAAACCCATCACGCCGATGCGGTTCGGGTTGATTTCGAGTTCGTTCGCGCGATGACGAATGGTGCGGATGGCGCGTTGGATATCGAGCAGCGGCGGGAACGGATCGTTCTCATCACCTTCGATGAACGGCTTGGTGCGATACTTCAGGACAATCGCGGTGATGCCCTGCCGATTGAACCACGTGGCGAGATCGTAACCTTCCTTATCGATGGCGAGGATGCGATATCCCCCGCCGGGGCAGATGATGACGGCCATGTCGGAGCGCGGCGCATGCCTGGCCGGCGGGAAGATGCTGTACGTGGGAATGGTGACGTTCTTCACTTGACGATTGATGATGCGGATGTCCTTGCTGCGTTCTTTGATGGATTCAGCTTCATCATGCGCGAAGTAGCGCGGGGGCTTGTCGGGCCAGAGGTTTTGTTGCGGGGGCAGGACGTCGCCGGCGAATGATGGGCTGACGAGAAGTGCGATGAGCATCACCATGCGAAATGAATGCGCGTTCATGTTGAGGTCCCTTGTGAGAAGTGAAGAGGAAGAATGTAACCGCGCGGGGATACATAGACAAGCTGGTAGTGGTTCGGTTTGCATCCTACGAGCCGCGCCCGTGAGGTAGCGGTCGGCTCAACCGCATGAAGATGGCGGTATGGCCTGCGGTCCGACGACCGCTCCTTCACAGTCGCGGCTCGTTGAGATTCAAACTGACTCGCGATGCGGCTTTGCGGTATCGCGGCTTGAGAGACGTGCGGAAAAGTACTGCGGGCCGACCCGGGACGGGTCGGTTATGGTTTTGGTTCGTTGCGCATGTCGAAGCAGGTCCAGGTTGTTGCTTCCTTGCACATCATGGTCAGGGGTTCGTAGCCGCACTTGACGTAGAAGTCTTTGCTGTCGGGATGGGTGTCGAGGAAGACGAAGATGTCGTCTTCGCCACCGGCGAGTTCGTGGATGCGGCGCATCATTTCGCGACCGATGCCCTGGTGGGTGAGATCGCGATGGACGGCGACATCGGTGACGAGCAGGTAGTACGCAAAATCGGTGACGCCGAGGCAGATGCCGACGATTTCGTTGGATTCGTTTTTGGCGATGACGCCGACGTCGTAGTTCTGGAGAAGTTTGGCGATGCGCTGGCAGAAGCGCTCGCGCGGGTATTGGTTGCACAGACCCGTCTGGGCGATGAAGGTGAGGTATTCATCGACGGTGGGTCTGTCGTTGGTGTGGTAGGTGATGTGGGGCATGGTGCACACCTCGAAATGGATGCCGATGGGCAAGGTGCTATCACTACGAAGGCTGTGAGATCGGTGCGATTCCCGCGAAGGCTGCGCCATCGCGGGGCTTGGGAAGCAACGACATTAGCGCAAAAAAGAACCCGCAGCCTTTAGGGCCACGGGTTCTAAAAAGTCGGCGAGACCTACTCTCCCGCGTAGCAGTACCATCGGCGACACATGCTTAACGGCCGAGTTCGGAATGGGATCGGGTGTTTCCATGTGCCTATGGTCACCGACAAAGGGGCGTGTCGTCTTTCGACGGCGCGTCCCGAATGAATCGGGATAGGCGAATGTGTTGCGTGATAATGAACAGCACGTTGTTGTGCATGGTCAATCTGAGAGCTTGGTATTTTGTCGACGGATGGTCGATATGATCAAGCGCTCGACCGTTAGTACCGGTCACCTGAGGGCATTTCGGCCCTTACAGCTCCGGCCTATCAACCCGGTAGTCTTCCGGGGGTCTATCGTCTTGCGACGGGCAACGCTCATCTTGGGAGAGGCTTCCCGCTTAGATGCCTTCAGCGGTTATCCCTGCCGAACTTAGCTACCCAGCGATGGCCTTAGCAGACCAACTGGCGCACCAGGGGTTCGTCCTTCCAAATCCTCTCGTACTACAGAAGAAGTCCCCCAGCGTTGCAACGCCCACGGCAGATAGGGACCGACCTGGCTCACGCCGGTCTGAACCCAGCTCGCGTACCACTTT
>JANQFT010000642.1 GCA_028277685.1 Phycisphaeraceae bacterium | reverse complement strand
GCGCTATCCAGCACAGCGCGTTTTTCCACCGCGGTAATGCCCGACGGCACGGCGATGACCACGCGAGGCCCGATGAAGCGATGGCGGCCCTGCACCTTGCGGATGAAATAGCTGAGCATCGCCTCGGTGATTTCAAAGTCGCTGATGACCCCGTCCTTCAACGGACGTATTGCCGTGATACTTCCGGGGGTTTTGCCGAGCATTTCCTTGGCGACCCAACCGACGGCGTTGCCGCCCTGCAGCACCTGGTTGGTGCCCTTCTTGACGGCCACCACGGAAGGTTCGTTCAGCACAATGCCTTCGCCCCGCACACACACCAGGGTGTTGCAGGTGCCAAGGTCGATGCCCATGTCAACGCTTAACCAACCTAGGAGGCTATCGAGGAACAAACGTGCTGCCCCTTCCCGCTACCCAAAGTGGTGCGAAAGGTGTTGCCGGATGCCGCGTCGCCGCCCTGCGACGTCATGACAAGATCATCTGGAAAACCGTTGGCCGATGCAAGCGTAAAGTGCGTTCCGCGGCAAAGGCAAACGGGTCCACATGCGAACAAGACAGCATGTGCACCCGTGTGTCACGACATGAAGATTTACGAACCGCCAAGGAAGAACGTGGCGTTACCGGTGAGCTGCGCACCGTAGTACCACACACAACCCACGGCCGTGCCCAACGCCAGCAGACTCACCAACGCCAACACGGTGTAGACGTTCGGGGTGGCTTTGGTGGTTTGGGCGCTACCGGAATCAATCCGCGTCATGGTTGTCTCCAGAAGTCAGAGGCCAGAGTCAGAGGTAGAACGGCAGAGGTCAGAACGGATGCTCTGATCGCTGAAGCTCTGTGGCTCTGAATCAGAATCCGCCGGTGAGCACTTGCTGCTGGGGCATGATTTCGCCCTTGGCGAGGGTGACGCGACCGGCGGCCGAGTTCAGGTCGACCTTGGTGATGATCACGTTGCCCAGGAAAGTGTTGCCCTTGTGGATCATGAATTCCATGCCTTCACGCACCTGGTCGTTGGCACCGACGTTAAGGGCGACGAACGTGACTTCGCCAACCTGACGGACATCGGTGATCTGGCCGCGAACGGGCACGCCGCTGGCCACAGGGACGGACACCGGGGCGGTTTCGACAGTGCCGGCAGTCTGCTGGGTGGCAGGCTGCACGCTGGTTTCTTCAAGGACGGCCATCTGCTCTTTCAGCAGACGCACGTTCTGGACCAGCGTTTCGCTTTGGGTGGTCAGTTCGTTCACGCGATTGCTGAGGGCGATGTTCTTGGTGCGGAGGTCGAGCGTCTCAGCGCGGCGGTCGTTCACTTCCTTGCTGAGGGTTTCGATGATCTGGGCGTTCAATTGTTGAGCACCGGCCAGTTCACCGTTGCGGCTGCGTGCCTCACGCAGTTCCGCGGTGCGGGTGGTGAGATTGCCTTCGACGGTATCCAGCTTGCTGAGCAGCTTGCTGTTGGCGTCGAGCAGTTCAGCGCGTTGGGCTTCGGCGGCGACCTTGGTTTCGGTGGCTTCGGCGCGAGCGGCCTGTTCACGCTGGCTGGCGGATTCCGCCGACTGTTTCAGCACGGAAACCTGCTGCTCCAGATCGCCTTTCTGAACTTTGAGTTCTTCACTTTGCTGGACGAACGGCACAAGCAGCGCCACCAACAGAAGCGAGAGAACCGTGGCCAGCACAACAAAGATTTTGGTAAGGATGCTCAAAGGAGGCCTCCCGATGCGAAGCTGAGGTACCAAGTGGTCGCGTGCGGCTGATCAGGCCAATGCCTCAGGCCGACGAGCTGGTTCGAACCCGAGGTCCGGACCGTTAACAGGTTTATGTACCGGAACATGGGCGCGATGTCAAATAGAACGCTCATCAAAATCAGGCTGTTGGGCCATGGCCTCGACGCCCTTTCCAAGCTGCCGCACCAACGACGCCGCCGCCGCCACGCGGACCTGCTCCACAGGATCGGCGAGCATCTGCTGCAACGCCTGGGTGGCGCTGGTGTGGGTGAACCAGCCGAGTGCCCACGCCGCCTGGGCACGGACGACCGGGTTCTTGTCGGCCACGACGGTTTTCACTACGGGCAGGGCCTGCTGATGGCCAAGCCGGGCGAGGGATGCGGCGGCGGCGAGACGAATTTCCAGCGGTTCGTTGGTGAGGAACTTGCGCAGGGCCGGGGCCATGCGTTGGTCGCCGACGGCTCCCATAGCGGTGACGGCGAGCACGCGCACTTCACCGAACTGGTTATAGGCGCCGGCACGCAGGGCATTGAGTTGCTGATCGCCGCCGAGTTTCACGATGGCTTCAGACACCTGCATGCGCACCACCGCCGCATGCGCGGCCGACACGCGGGGCATGGGCACGGACGCGGTACTCTTCAACAGGGGCACGGCACTTTTGTCGCCGAGCAAACCGAGCAGCATCGCCACGTTCGAACGCAGGCGCGGGTCTTGCGAAGTGAGCATGCCGGCCAGAGGGGTGATGTCGATTTTCTCGCCGAGCCGGTAGAGGGCGTAGATGGCGGCAGCGCGGACGGAGGTGTCCTGATCGTTCACCAGCGGACGGATGGCAGGCGCGAGTGTTTTCAGGTCGAGCATGCCGGCGGTGACGATGGCGGCGAAGCGCACGACGGAACTGCGGTCGGTTAAGCCGCGCTGGGCCAGCGGCATGGCGCGGGCGGGAACCTGCTGCATCGCTTCCAGCACGTTGGCGCGGATGAAGGGATCCTTCGACAACGATGCGTCGAGCAATACAGCCACTGCCTTATTGAACGTTTTGGAGCGCGCGATGGCAGCGGAAACTTCGTCCGGCTGTTCACGGTTCTGTTGGGCGAAAGCGGGTGCTGAGACGAGCACCACCATCATGATAAGAACGCCACCGATCCATCGGCTCATGCCTGTTTCCTTTCTAACCGGGCCATCGCCATGGCGATCAGAACGACCACCAACGTGATGACCATGCAGGTGAATCCCACGACATCTCCCAGTTTACCGAACAACGTGCTGCGTGGGTCGGCGAAAACGCTGGCGGTCGCACTACCAGCCACCATCTGGTTACGTCCATTCACCTGAACGCGTTCAATGATTCTGCCGCATGAATCGATCACGCTGCTCACGCCACGGTTAACGCTGCGCACCATGGGCACGCGATTTTCCACGCAACGGAAGCGGGCGATCTGTTCGTGCTGCCAACCCTGCGTGGTGCCGGGGTACCAGCCATCGTTGGTCAGGTTCGCCAGCACATCAGCGCGCTTGCGACCATCGTCATACACCATGTTTCGGCAAACGTAGCTGATCACGTCCTCAAAACAGATGGGCGTGGCAACGCGCCAGGTGCGCGGCTCCGGGGAAGCCTCGCACACCCGACCTTCAACCGGCAGTTCAAACACCACAATCCCACTTCCCGCGGTCAGCGAGTAGTTGTAATCGTATGGCGTGAGATTGATCAGCAGGTTCTGCACCCACGGCCACTCGGCAAACGGAATGTACTCCCCGAACAACACGCGATGCATTTTGTCGTATCGCCCCCGGAGGTTGCCCGACGGGTCGATGAAATAGGCCGAGTTATACCGGGTGGTCTGTCGAAAGAAGGTTTCGCCGCCCTGTTCGTAAGGTTTGAAGTCGAGCGCGGCCGACGCACCAACGATTAAGCCGATGCCGAATTCACCGGCGGTGCGTTCGAGTGTGGTGCGGTATGCGGCATAGTCGGCCAAGCCGAGTCGGCGATAAATCTGCACTGCATCATCGTTCAGCGCACGCGGTACGATCGTCTCGGGCCAGACGACCAGGTCTACCTTCGGCGCGATGTCGGCGGTCAACCGAATCGCATCATCAAACCATGCCTGGGCCTGCTCGGGGGATGGCGCGTTCTTGTTGTCCTGCGGGACATCGGTCTGCACGATGCCCACGGCCAGCACGTCAGAGGGCTGCGCCTTCGCGGTCAGATCTTCGTACTCAGCCAAACGCAATGCGCCATAGATCAAGGTGCAGCCGGTCACCATGATCCACACCACCAGGGCGACGGTGATGGCCGACCCCATCTTGCGACGACCGCCAATGGTGATCACCAAAGGGTTGGTCA
This sequence comes from Phycisphaeraceae bacterium, assembly GCA_028277685.1. Taxonomy (GTDB): domain Bacteria; phylum Planctomycetota; class Phycisphaerae; order Phycisphaerales; family Zrk34; genus JANQFT01. The sequence continues at coordinate 11,487 of JANQFT010000642.1, read as the reverse complement.
ACAGATCGCAGATCATCCCGCTGGTAAGGGCGACGACGAACGACACGCCATACGTGCCGGCGAAGTCGGCAATCTGGATCATGCTGGTCGGTTGGCTGTGGCCGAGGCTGAACCAGGGGAAACCGGTGATCATCCAGCCGCGGATGTACTCCAGCGCCACCCACACCACGGGCACGGCAAACACCATGGGCGCGTGCATGCACCGGGCGGCGGTGCGGATGATCCACACATACACCGGCAGGTAAAGAGCGAGATACGCATCCAGTACCAGCTTACCCGGCAGCGTGACCTGCGTGAGCCACCACAACATCACCATCCACCAGACATAACCCGCGATGTAGCTGAGCAAGAGCACCCGTCGCAGTGAGCTGGCGCGCAAGGCGACCAAGGTCAGTGGCACCAGGCACAGGTGAGCTGTGGGCCACCAACCCACGTTGGGGAAAGCCAACCCCGCGAGCAGCGCCCACATCAGCAGCATCACGCCCATCACGAGGGGTGAATCAATCGCGAGGCGTGCCTGCTTCGTGTCGATGGGCATGGGGGTATGGTAACCGAATGCAGTTTATCGGGTGCCACGGACAGCGAAGCGCAGCGGAGTCGTCCGTGCAAACCATATCAAGCCTAGAACACGGACGACTCCAGCCCGTTGGGCCTACGCTGTCCGTGGCACCCCTTGCTTCCAGTTGACGCTGCGTCACACTCCGTTTCTCATACCCGCATGAGCAACGACACCCCCCTCACCGTGAAGCAGTTTCAGCAGCATATTCGTGATCGCTATTACGATTCAGACCACGAGCGTGGCACGCCGGGCACGTTCATGTGGTTTGTCGAAGAAGTGGGCGAACTGGCCACCGCACTGCACAGCGATGATCGCAATAATCTCGAAGAAGAATTTGCCGACGTGATCGCCTGGCTGTGCACGCTGGCGAACATCAATGAGGTGGACCTGGAACAGGCCCTGCGCCGGAAGTACCTCACCGGAGAAGGGCCGGCGGGACACAAATGAAATGAAGTTCGATCTATGATGTAAGATCGTCGATCTGAGATCGCAGATCGACGATTACCCGATCCCCAACTCATCCTTGAGCTGCGCCTCGGCCGTCTTCCAGTTTTCGTTGTCGCGACCGGGGATGCAGCCGGTTTGCTGCCACACTTGGTAAGCGCGCGCGGCGATCATGTCGTAGGTGAGGGCGACTTTCTTCTTCCCGCCCTTCTTCTTGGTGGTCTTCTTTTTCACGACCTTCTTTTGAGTCACCTTCTTTTTGGTGACTTTCTTTTTGGTCGACTTGGCGTCGGTTTTCTTGGCCGGCTTCTTGGCGACTTTCTTGGCGGTTTTCTTTTTGGTGGACTTCTTGGAGGAAGATTTCTTGGCCATGGCCCCGATCCTGTATTTAAACGTTGATGCGGAGTCGCGCCGGTTCCCGCCGTGGGAACACGATCGCTGGGTGCGGGGCGGCTCCACCACTACCTGTAGCCGCAACTTCTACCGCTGAAGGTTGATACTGTCAATGTTATCGGAGGGAAGTTGCGAAAATCCAATGGACAGTTCAGAACTTTGAAACGGACATGGTGACCGCACAGTGCCAACAGAAGATGAATCACAGAGGGCACAAAGGCACGGAGGCACAGAGAAAGGCCGTTGCTTTGTTATCGCGGAAAACAAAACATCAGAATCTCCGTGACTCTGTGCCTCTGCGCTCTCTGTGATGTAGACCGGGGAAAAACGTGCGATCACTTCCGCGCGGCGTTACGGGCTTCGATGATCTTCAACTGCTTGTTGAAGTACCACGCTCCGGCGAGCAGGCCGCCAGCGACCGGCCAGCACACCAGCAGCAGCGCGGCGAAAGCGGTGGCGTTTTCCTTTTGAGAGAGCGGCATCTTCACACCGATGAGCACGAGCACCGCGAGAATGGCCGGCACCAGCAGCAGCACACCCATCACAATCGACAATCGGACCGACCAATAGTGAAACGGCGTGGGCTGAAACGACTTGCCGGAAGTGGTGCCGGCTGAACGTCGCGCTTTGGCGCGGGCACCACTATCGGGGGCAGTGCCGGCGAAAGCTTCGTCCAGGTCGACCCCGCCATCGGTGTTGCTCTCGCCCCCGTCCCCGGAAGTAATGCCGGCCAGCGCATCATGCGACTCTGCTGCCTCGTTCTCAGGCGCGTCGTCTGATAACTGATCCTGCTGGGTTTCAGCGTGTTCACCGTCAGCCATCGCCCCGAGGGCGCTGGCCAGATCATCGTGATTGGTTTGCTGATCTTTCTTGGGGTCTGTCATGGTGGGGCTGACTCCTGCGAAGCCGGGCTATTGTAGCGAACGAATTTCCTGCTGCCACCCTCGCCGACAGATGCGTGAGAAGACCATCATCGGCAGCAGACCGCATTGGTAGATCCTGCAATTTCTGCGCATTTAATATGGACGCGTCTCGCCGATAATACCTGTCGGAAATAGTGGCAGGATAAAGCTTTCATTCACGACAAATTCATCTAAGCAAGTTCGCATTGGATGACGATGAACCTGTTGAAGTCGGCAGTTGGTCGTGCAACTCTTACCATGAAAGGTCCGGGGCGATATGGTCAACCAACACGATGACGGTATGGTGGAATTCGCGTTTTATCGTCCGGCAGCAACCAGCGTGACGTTGGCAGCCGACTTCAGCAACTGGCGGGCGGATAAGCATCACATGACACGCGATGACCGCGGCTGGTGGCGCATCAAGCTGGCCCTGCCCCCGGGTGAGTATCGATTCAAGTACGTCGTCGATGGTTCATTGTGGGAAGTGGACTACGCGGCGTACGGCGTGGAGATGTGCAAAGTGGGCGGCTGGAACAGCGTGCTGTATGTGGCCGACATGCCCGCAACTGAAACTGCCGACAAGCCGCTGCAATTGGCAGCGTGAGGCAGAGCGACAGAGATCAGAAATCAGAGCTTCAGGAAGCAGACCGGCGAGCGAAAGCTTGCCGGTTTTTCAATAGGTCCGGGCCTACCCGGACAAAGACACCGACATCGTGGGAACTGGGTGCCACATAGCATCCCGAAGGGTGCTATGTGCAGACCCACGAACGAATCATTACCAGCTTCCTCACACAGCACCGCAGACGGGTGCAATGAGGCACCCCAAAGAATTCGCATCGTCACGCCGCGGCGTCGGATTCGTCTTGTGATTTGCCTTGCACGGTGAGGGCAATGTGTTGGCCGCGGGTCTTTTCCGCTTCGGCCACGTCCTTCGCGCCTTGTTCATCCGGGTAGGTGTTGAAGAGCATGGCCTTCACCGTGGCGGCCAGACCACCGATGCCACTGAAGGTGTGATCCACTGCTGAGGGTTCGTAACCACAGTGGACCATGCAGTCGGCACATTCGGGGTTACCGGACGACCGGCCGTAGTTGTCCCATTCAGTGGTGGTCATCAGTTCATCGAACGATTCGGTGTAACCATCCTGCAGCAGGTAGCAGGGCTTTTGCCAGCCGAACAGGTTGTAGGTGACGCTGCCCCAGGGGGTGCATTCGAAATCGCGCTTGCCCATGAGGAACTCGAGATAGAGCGGACTCTGGTTGAAGTTCCACCGCTTCTTCCGGTTGCCCATGGCGGCGCGGAACAGGCGATGCGTCTTTTCACGATGAAGGAAGGATTGTTGATCGGGCGCTTTGGAGTAGCTGTAGCCGGGGGCAACCATCATGCCTTCGACGCCGACGTCGGTCATTTCATCGAAGAAGTCGCGCACCTCGGCCGGGTTGGCCCCGTCAAACAGCGTGGTGTTGGTGGTGACGCGGAAGCCCTGTTCGAGCGCCAGCTTGATGCCCGCCATCGCCTGGGTGTGCGTGCCCTCACGGCAGACGGCGAAATCATGATTTTCTTGCGTGCCATCCATATGAACACTGAACGTGAGGTACTTGCTTGGCGTAAAGATGCCCTCACGCAGCTTCTTTTCGAGGAGGATCGCGTTGGTGCACAGGTACACGTATTTGCGGCGGGCGACGAGGCCTTCAACAATCTCTTTGATCTGCGGATGTAAAAGCGGCTCGCCCCCGGGAATGGATACGACGGGCACGCCGCATTCTTCTACCGCATCGAAACATTGCTGTGGGGTGAGCTCACGCTTTAACACATGCGCGGGGTATTGCACCTTGCCGCAACCCGCACACGCCAGATTACAGCGGAACAACGGCTCGAGCATCAGCACCAACGGGTACCGCTTTCGCCCACGCAATTTCTGCTTGAGTACATACGTGGCGACGGTCCACATCTGCGAAACTGGAACACCCATAAAAAGAAACTCCAAGCGTGCGACACAACACAGAAGTACATGGAGGAATGTCTAATGTCTAAAGCGGCAGAGCAGGTGTAGCTACTCGTTATTCGGATTTCGTCATTCCTTAGACATTGGTCATTAGGCATTAGACATTTCGTAATTCATCATGCTAGCCGCATGAGATGCCTTCCGCCAAGTTTCGCAGCGCATTGCGTGTATAATGTGACGCCATCTCGCAGGCAATGACGGGTGCAGATGACCGACACAACCCCAACGACCAGCCAGACTGATGTTTCCGATGAGCAACTCATCGAGAACTATCGCAGCGGTCACGATCAGGCCTTAGATGAACTGGTGCGGCGATATCAGCTTGAGCTGTTCCATTTCCTGGTTCGCTTCACCAACGATCGCGCCGCGGCGGAAGATGTATTTCAGGAGGCATTCCTCCAAGTTCATCTTTCGGCGGACACGTTCGATACCTCGCGCCGCTTCAAGCCGTGGCTGTTCACCATCGCAGCGAACAAGGCCCGGGATTATCTGCGGAAGATGGCGCGCCGGCCGGCGTCGGAACTGTCCGCCCCCATCGGCGGGGATGGCCCGGAAGGCCAAACATTCATGGACCTTCTGCAAGCTGATCTGCCCATGCCGGATGATCGCCTGCAAACCGAAGAACTGCGCCAGCGGGTCAGCCAGACCGTGCAGACCATGCCCGATCACCTGCGCGAAATTCTTTTACTGGCGTACTTCCAACAGTTTCCGTACGCCGAGATCGCCGAGATGTTGCAGATTCCGCTGGGCACGGTGAAAAGCCGTCTGCACACGGCGGTAGGAACTTTTTCGCAACGATGGAAAAAACAGAACCCATCGCCCCCGGATGCGTAGAAGCATCCATGGAGGCGACCCGCCCCCCCGGGAAACAGCACGACTGATTTCTCTCGGGGAACAACTTCCGGGGGGGCCGATAATGGATTGATTGATGACTCAACACGAGCTGTCCAATTTGTGTTCGGAAGATCAGGCAGCACTCGATGCGTTGCTTGAAGCGGGTTTCGACCCCACCGCCGTGGCGGATGAACATCGCGAACGTGCAGCGCGCCTGGCCCAGATGATGGGCCTGCTGGATCATCTTCCCGCGCCGAGTCCCGGCGATCTGTTGGCCGAGCGCACCATCGACATGCTCGCCAAAGCGCGACAGAAGGAACGTTACACCCAACAAATTCACACCCTCACTGGTTCCGCCGGCGCGCCGCGCATGCGATTAACCGAATTGGCTGCCATCGCCGCGATGGTGATTGTGAGCGTATCGTTGATTTGGCCCACGCTGGGTCGCGCGCGTGATCGTGCCACGCAGTATGCTTGCCAGAACAAACTGGCCGCAGCAGGGATGGGCTTTACCTCTTACGCTGCTGCCAACCAGGGGTTGATGCCGGCGGTGAAATCGCGCCCGGGTGATCCCTGGTGGCATCTCAATCAATTCGATTCGCACGGCAACGCGCGCAGCAACACCGCTCACCTGTTCGTGCTGGTGCGTGGCGGTTACGTGAAGCCGGAAGACCTTGCCTGCGCCGGCACGCCAAGTTCGGTGAAGAAGGTCAGCCTGACCCTGCGCGACTGGCCCAAGGCGCACTACAACAGCTTCAGTTACCAGAACCAGTTCACCGCCAAACCGCATCGACTCGATCGTCAGATGACCATCGCCATCCTCAGCGACAAGAACCCGCTGTTCACGCAGGGTAGTTTCAACCGGAACCTCGCCCCCACCGCCATCAGCCGCAACCACCTGTCGCTTGGCGGGCAGAACGTGCTGATGTCCAGCGGCGAAGTGAAGTGGCTCACCGCCCCCATGATCAACGAGACCGACAACATCTGGCACGCCGAGAACAAGGTCGACGACCTCATCCAGGGCCAGCTCATCAACTACCTCGGTTCCGAAGCCCCGGCACACGAAAACGATTCGTTCCTGGTTCCCTGAGTCAGAGCTTCAGAAGTCAGAGGTCAAAGCTGCAGTTCTGACTTCTGACCTCTGCCGTTCTGCATCCCCCCTCTGGCCTGATTCTCATTCAATTATTATGATCGCTCTCACCCCCCAAGCACGGAGGACGTTATGTCTGCAAGTAATCCGGTTGATGTGATCATTCTCATGGGCTCAGACAGCGACTGGGACGCCATGGTCAAATGCCACGATCTGCTGAACGATCTGCAAATCACTCACGATGTGCAGGTTGCCAGCGCTCACCGCACCCCCGAACGCGTGATGGAAATCGTGTCCGGCGCCCCTGCGCGCGGCGTGAAGCTGTTCATCTGCGCCGCCGGCATGGCAGCCCACTTAGGTGGCGTGGTCGCAGCACACGCGCACTGCCCCGTCATCGGCGTGCCCATGAAAGGCGGCATGATGGACGGCCTGGACGCCCTGCTCTCCACCGTGCAGATGCCCCCCGGTGTGCCCGTCGCCACTGTCGGTGTCGGTTCTTCCGGCGCGAAGAACGCCGCCGTCCTCTCCGGGCAGATCATCGGCCTGACCGACGAAGCCGTCGCCCAACGCGTGGCCGACTGGAAAGCCGACCAGGCCAAGGGCGTCGCCGCCAAGAACGAAAAACTGCAGGCGAAGCTCTGAGAATTTAGCCATCGAGGCATCAAGCCATCCAGCCACAAGATAGACCCTGTTCGTGGGGCAAATACCTCGATGGCTCGGTGCCTTGATGCCTTGGTGGTTCACCGGCATGTTGTCGAACATGCGACTGAACTCCAGCAAGCAAGGAACGTGAGTCATGCAACTTGGCATTTGCGCCGGCCCGGACGTCGCGCCCAGCGTGAAGGATGCGGGCGTGGACTATCTCGAAGTGAACGTGCAGGGCTACCTCAAGCCGCGCGATGATGATGCCGCCTTCTCGCCGAACCTGGAAGCCGCCAAGGCCAGCCTCATCCCTGTGCGCGCGGCTAATTGCTTCCTGCCGGGTGACCTGCCTTCGACCGGGCCTGATGTCGATCGGGATGCGATCTGCCAGTGGTCCGCCGTCGCGTTTGAACGTGCGACCAAAGTCGGCATCGAAGCGATCGTGTTCGGCTCGGGCGGTTCACGCCAACTGCGCGATGGCGAAACACCCGCCGACGAATTACCCGCGTTCGTGGAACTGCTCAAGCTCATCGGCCCGATCGCGCACGACCACAACGTCACCGTGGTCATCGAACCGCTGCGCCGGGCGGAATGCAACTTCATCAATACCCTGGCCGAAGGCGCCGAAGCGGTCGAAAAGGCTGACCACCCGAACGTGCGTCTACTGGCCGACTTCTACCACATGCTGAACAACGAAGAAGACCCCGCCGATGTGGGCAAGTACGGCCACCTGCTGAACCATTGCCACTTCGCCGAAAAAACCAACCGCACCCCCTGCGGCGTGGACGGCGACGACTTCCGCCCGTTCCTCAAAGGCCTCGCATCATCCGGCTACAACAGCCGCCTGAGTTTCGAAGGCCGCTGGCCCGATGGCGGACCGCAGCAACATGCTGCCGCAGTGATTACAGAGATGCGTAAACAACTGGCGGATGCGGGACTGTAACCATGTACGATCTACGATGTTTGATCGACGATCTGACAGATCGAACATCGTAGATCGAAGATCGTCGATTCATCGCACATGTCCATCATCCTCGACGCTTACAACGTCCTGCATTGCACGCACATTCTTCCGTCGAAGCATGCGATGATGAATGTGACGCAGTTGTGCCGGTTGCTGGCCGACAGCCACTGGCAGACCGGGCGCATCGTGGTGGTGTGCGATGGCACACGCAACGCGCTGGATGAAGATGTGCCAGGTAACGTGGAACTGATCTACGCCGGCGGCGGGCGCGATGCCGATTCAGTCATCGAACGACTCATCGCCGACGACAACGCCCCGCGCGACTTAACCGTCGTCAGCAACGACCGCCGCGTGCAGTCGGCCGCACGTCGTCGCAAAGCGAAGGTGCTGGCGAGCGAAGATTTCCTCCGCGACCTCGTCCGTCGTAAGCCCCCCCGCCCCAAAGGCAAACCACAAACCGAAGCCGACGCCGACAAGTGGGTCAAGGAATTCGGCTTGGATGGCGATGCATCACTACCTGATCTGCCTGCCTCCCCAAACGATAACCAACAGTCCTCTCCCCCTTCCGGGGGTGGGGGCGGGAGTGAAACCGAGCGCTGGATGCGCGAGTTCGGGTTTGATGAGGCAGATGATTAACCGCGGTGGCGCAGAGGAATCCACTGAGTTGACAGGATGAACAGGATAGACAGGATGTTTCTGAACCAACAATCCTGTTCATCCCGTCAACTCTTCTCTGCGCCTCTACGGTTTTCTATTTTATTAGGTTGTAGGTCCGGGCCTGCCCGGACATCACGCAAACCATGGCACTGACGCAAACGTCCGGGCAGGCCCGGACCTACGCCGCTGCTCCTAGAACCGCATGTCCAGGCTCAGGCGGATGTAGGGAGCGTTGTCGAGGTCGGCACCGTTGTCCAAGTCGAGCGCGTGGTAGCCGGTTTCATATTCCTGGGCGAAGGCGATGCCACCGGCCACAATGAATTCCGCATAGTCACACGACCACCACTTCACACCACCTTCGACACGGTGATGACTGAAGAACACGCGCTGTTGATTGTGGCGGTTGTTGTCATGGAACGTGTACATCGCGCGATCGTATGAGACGTACACATCCAGGTCTTCGATCAGGCGGTAGGTCGCGCTGGCATTGACGCTGAACGGGATGACATACGTGGCCCGGACGGTAAGGTTCTCCATCGGCGTCCAGACCACCGTGCTGAACGGCAGACCCAGCGAGTAGAACAACTGATCATCATGACGCACGTTGTAGCTGACGGCCGGCAGCGGTACATCGGGGAAAATCGACCGGTTGCCATCGTAGACCAGCAGCAATTGCAGGCTGGTGTTTTGGTCGAGTTGTTTCGATGCGATGAAGGAACCGAGGCCGTACCACGCATCGCCATCGCCGTAGGCGTTGTTGCCGGCGTAACCAAAGCCGGCGGTCATGGCGAACTTCCAACCTTCATCGGTTTCACCTAAGGGGATACCGACAGCCAACGACTGATCCACCCGGTTGCGCAAGTCAATGCGGCCACTTCTGCCGCCATCGATGATGGTCTGCTCAAAACCAAGGGTTACGCTGTGCTCGGCCTGGTTATCCAGTCGCCAGCGAGCAGCCGTTTCATAGATGCTGATGTTCCGATCGTAATTGGCATCACCTTCAACGCTGGGCATGAAGATGGCGTCTTGCGAAGCTTCAACCACAGGGTTGACCGTTTCGTTCTGCACCCATGGTTTGATCATCAGCATGGGGCTGGTTTGTGCGACGGTGAGGCTGGTGAACACACAAACAGCGATGGCGGCGGTGAACAGGCGGATCATGCGAAGCTCCTTGTTGACAATCCGGACATACGGACCTGGTAGCCCGGATTATTGTATGGTCCCCGATACGCCAGTATGATAATCCCTTTTCCCTTGTTTGGGGATTCACAATGCACCAGGCCATCCAAAAAGCAGACGTTCTGATCGAAGCGCACCGGTACATTCGTCGCTTTGCCGGCAAAACCGTGGTAGTGAAGGTGGGCGGTTCGATCATGGATGAGCCGAAGGCGTTGACCGGTCTGCTGCTTGATGTGTGCTTCATGGATGCGGTGGGCATGCGGCCGATCATCGTGCATGGCGGCGGCAAAGCGATCAGCCGTGCGATGGGTGAGGCGGGTCTTGAAGCGCAGTTTGTGCAGGGACGTCGGTACACCGATGAGCGCACGCTGGCGATTGTCGAACACGTGCTGGCCAACGACATCAACGCGTCGATGGTGAAAACCATCAACGACAACGCTCATCACGCCATGCCGCTGCATTCACTCACCAGTTGTGCGATCTTCGGCAAGCGGCTGTTCCTGGAAGGTGATGAAGGCCGGAAGATCGACATCGGCTATGTAGGTGAAGTCGATCACGTAAACGCGGAACTGCTGAATGCGTTGGTTGCATCGCAAGTGATACCAGTGATCGCCCCGATCGCGCGTGATGGCAGTGGTGGTAAGTTGAACATCAACGCCGACAGTGCTGCGGGCAAGATTGCCGCCGCGGTGAAGGCGGAAAAACTCGTGCTGGTTTCCGATACACATGGCATTCGCACCGGCGATAGCGATGACACCCTGGCCAGTCACCTGACCAAAACCGAAGTGGAAGGCCTCATCGACTCAGGTGCCATCGACGGCGGCATGTTGCCCAAGGTGGAAGCGGCGTTCACCGCGCTCGAAGCAGGCGTGACGAAAACGCATATCATTGACGGGCGGATTCCGCATTCACTCTTGCTGGAAATTTTCAGCAGTACCGGGATTGGCACGGAAGTTGTCTTAGCTTCAGAGGGTGGACAGGATTAACAGGAAAAACGGGATGGGCAGGTGAGTGATGATGCAAAACGAGCAACTAACACGAAAGATTATTGGCTGTGCATACCGCGTTTACAACGAGATGGGATACGGCTTTCTCGAATCGGTCTACCAACGTTGATGATCGAATTGGAGCGTGAGAAGCTACAGTTCCAGGCCGAAGCAACCATACAGGTCCAATATAGTGGCCAAATCGTCGGCCAATACCATACAGACCTTCTGATTGAAAACGCAGTCATTGTCGAATTGAAATCCATCACAGCTTTGATGCAACCACATGAAGTCCAATTGGTTAATTACCTGACTGCCACCAAGATCGACGTCGGACTGCTGCTTAATTTCGGACCATCATGCGTCGAGATACGCCGAAAGGTTAGAGAACTAGGTAAGATTCGAAACGCCGACGAAACCACAAAACCATCCTGTCAATCCGGTTAATCCTGTCCACTCTCCGTCATGAAGCATTTCATCAACATTACCGACTGCACGACCGACGAACTGAAGCACATTCTGGAGGTGAGTCGCCAGCTGCGCGATCAGCGTATCGCAGGCCAACCCACGCCGTTGCTGGCGCGTAAAACGTTGGCCATGTACTTCGCCAAGCCTTCGCTACGTACCCGGGTGAGTTTCGAGCAGGCGATGTACGAACTGGGCGGCAACGCGATCGTCATCGGCCAGCAGGAAGTGCAACTGGGTGAACGGGAAACACCGGCCGACTTCGCGCGGGTGGTCAGCGGCATGGTCGACGGCATCATGGCGCGCGTGTTTGCACACGACATGCTGATCGACATGGCCACGCACGGCAGCATCCCGGTGATCAACGCG
>JANQFT010000641.1 GCA_028277685.1 Phycisphaeraceae bacterium | reverse complement strand
CTTGGCGCGGGATCGCTCGGCTGCTTCCAGCCGGTCCAGACGAAGCTGGATACCCGGCCTTCCATTGCCGCGAATCGCCTCATCGAGGCGGTCGAGTTTGGCGTGGATCGAGGCGAACTCGTCCTTGCACACCCGCTCGCACTGTCCGATGCATTCGCTCATACCTGGCCCACCTCCTTCGTGTGAATCCGCATCGTGGTGCGGTACGGATCGCTCCAGCGCCAATGCCCCTGTCCTGACAGTGCCATCACCTCATACAGCCGTCCGTCGGCCACGATCACGTCGCCCGCTTCCGGCTCGTCGAATATGGGCGACAGGTCGTCGGCCAGGATCAGGAAGTCCGTCACCTGCGCCCCGACGCGAAGCCCGTACTCGTCCTCGACCTCGTACTCAGTGCGGCCGAACGTGGCGTTGACGGGCAGTTCCACCGCCTCGCGGCGGTAGGTGACGGACTTCCTGATTCTGGCCGACGACCTGTCGCCCACGTTCGACGAGCCGGAAGCGGGCGACCAGATCGCGGCCGACGGACGCCTCTACGAGGTGATGCCGCTTTCGGGACAGGGACATTGGCGATGGAGCGATCCGTACCGGACCACGATGCGGATTCACACGAAGGACATGGGCCAGGCATGAGTGGATGTGACGGACAGTATGAGCGGGTGTGTAAGGACGAGTTCGCCTCGATCCATGCCAAGCTCGACCGCCTTGACGAGGCGATTCGCGGCAACGGCCGACCGGGCATCACCGTGCGACTGGACCGGCTGGAACAGGACGCCAAGCGTCAAGCCCGGCTGATCTGGCTGATCGTCGGCTCGGCGATCACGGCTTTCGCATCGGTGCTGGTGGCCTGGGTGACCGGCTGAAGGAGAACACGCAGATGGCCAAACGCTGGATCAATTCATTGGACGTGGAGGTCGGACCGAACGGAGCGCCGCTGTTCGATATGGCGGGCTGCACGTCGTTTGTCGGCGGGACGAAAACCGTCTCGTCCACCACCACACCGCAGACGCTGGTCGCTACATCGACGCCGTGCCGCTTCGTCTGGATCGGTGCCCGCGTGAACAGCGACGGTAACCCGCTGAACACCAAGCCGTGCTTCATCGGCGACGCAGCCGGTCAGAACATCCCGATCCTGCCCAGCAACTTCGAGGGCGTCGTGGTTCGCATCGATGACGCCAACAAGGTTTTCGTCAAGGTCAGCGTCGCCAACCAGGGCGTCGTGTACCGCATCTTCGCATAGGAGCAACCGTGGCCTTCTTCGTGAGCGCACAATCCGGCAACTGGCACGACCCGCTGACATGGGATGTGGGCACGGTGCCAAACCTCGGCTCGGACGATGTCATCATCGCTTACGAGCACGAGGTCGTTTTTGAGTCCGGTTACTACGAGTCCCTTGCCCCTGGTCGGCTACTCGCAGTTGGCACCAACAGTACACTTCGGATTCAGGGTGGTATCGATGCATACGACAGTGACGTGATCGTAGTCGGCGAAATCATCGCCGAGGGCAATCACCTGGCCGTATGGGGTGAAGGTCGTCTCGAAATCGATCCAACCGGAACTCTCACGGTTGCCAGCAGCTTGTATTTGGAATCGGGTGCAACAGCGACCATCGAGGGACAACTGATCATTGAGTCTGGAGGCTATGCGGACATTTACTTCGATGGCGTTCTGACGCTGGAAAGCGGCGGCGTACTTCAAGACCACGGCTACTGCTACTGCGAATATGGCGGTGCCATCGTGGCCCGCGACAACTTCAGCGTTGAAACCGGCGGTTATCTGGATGTCTTTGATTATGCCTCGATGACCGTAGAGGACAATGGCGCGGTGTTCATCTATGGGGCGCTCGCAACGGGGTACTCGGCCCTGATCGACGTGTTCGGATACCTGGCTGTTGCTGCTGATGGCTACCTCCGCGTGTACCCCGGCGGGCAGATCAACGTTTACAAGAACATCTCCATCAGCGGGCGCATGACCGGCGGCGGCAGGATCGTCATGCTTCGGCGCGAGGGGCGCATTCTCGACTTCAACGATAACCCAATCTTCGTACTCGACCGTGCGTATGGCTTCGGCCAGACGCAGATCGCGTGAGGTGATTCATGCCACAACAGATTCCCGACATTCCGCAGGACATCCAGCAGCGACTGAACAAGACGCCCGCTGAACGCAAGGCTGACTTGGAATCGCGCCGCCAGGCACGTATGGATGCGATGACACCCGAGCAGCGTCAAGTGGCTCAACAACGCATCGACCGCATCGAGGCGGTGCCGCTCGACAAACGGCCAACGTTCGTTCAGGCGTCTCGCCTGGCGATGATCGCTCGTTCAATCAAATCGCAGGTCGATTCGGGCCTGAAGCTCGATGAGGCGCTGGCTTTACTCAACACCGAAGAGGCCGACGCGGTCAATTGGCTGGCTGACGGCATCGTTGCGGAAAGGAGCGCCTGATGGCCCTGACAATTGATATCGCCGACGCCGTTGTTGCTGAGTTGGTTGGCGGAGCATTCAGTCAACCGATCACGCCCGTGCGGCGCGTGCTGCCCGAATACGAACTGGCCGACCTGAAGGACCTGCGTGTCACGGTCGTGCCCGCCTCGGTCGAGATCGAGGGCGCATCGCGTGCGGTCAGCCAGCACGACGTGAGGATCGACATCGGCATCCAGAAGAAACTCGGCAAGGCGATGGACACCGAGGTCGCACAGTTGTGCGGCCTGGTCGAGGAGATCAGCGAGTTCCTCAAGCGTCGGCCGCTGGTGGCGCTGCCGTACGTGGCGTGGGTCAAATCGGCCAATGAGCCGATTTACGCCGCCGATCACCTGGCCGAGCAGCGGGCGTTCACGAGTGTGCTGTCGGTGACCTACAGGGCGCTGAAATGATCCACTTCGAGATCAAGCAGTTGTTCTTCGATAGCCCGAAGGTTGTGCGGGCGGTGGATCGAACGACGCGGCGGGTGCTTTCGAAGTTCGGTGCGTTCGTGCGACGCACGGCACGAAGCAGCATCCGCAAACGCAAGCGGATCAGCGAACCCGGCTCGCCGCCGAGCAGTCACACGGGCCTGCTGCAGAAGTTCATCTTCTTCGGCTACGACCCGGCGCAGCGCAGTGTGGTCATCGGCCCCGAGCGGCTGAGCCAGAAAGGA
>JANQFT010000622.1 GCA_028277685.1 Phycisphaeraceae bacterium | reverse complement strand
TTCCACGCTGAGCAGCGGCTCGACCAGTTTTACATCATCCGGATTCGCACCGCCACGCCACGTCAGGTAAGTCGAATCGCTTTCCACACCGAGCGTGGCCACGTTGCCTGGCATGAGTTGCGTTGACATCGGGTTGCCGTACATGTCGTACAGTACCGGTGTGATGGGCATGTCTGCCGGTGCCAATCGCACGCTGAGTTGGTGCTTGGCCGGCTGTTCGCTGAACGTGAGCAGCACCCAGCGGTCGGCATCCTGGTAGAGATGTGCAATCACGCCCGGCGCGACGTCTGCCGTATCAATCGACTTGACGAATCGCGCGCCGCGCAACCGTTCAACCATGTTGCGATACGCCAACACACTGGGGCGCGGTTCGTTGGTGTTCTCAACCATCTTGTAGCCACCACGCGGCATGTAGAGTCGGAAATAGATCAGCGTGGGCATGCCGACCGATTGCGCGTAGGTCATCTTCTCGACCATGGTGCGCGCCTGTTCCTGAATGCCTGCGATGTTCTTCCCGCTGAAACCTGTTTCGGTTTCGACCAGTGGCATCACCGGCTTGCCCGCGCCTTTGAGTGCTGCGATGGATCGTTCGTACGCGTTACGTTCGGCCTGAATGCCTGCACCATGACCGTGGTATGCTTTGGCATCGAGTACGCTCAGGTCGGCTTTCTTGATGAATTCATGGGCGCGTCGGTTACCGACCGGGCCGGCGAAACACAACCCGCCATTCATCACCAGCACTTCATCGCGCGCCATGCCCGCTTCTTCCTTCGCCTGTTGAATGGCGTTGGCCATCACCGTCATGCGCTCGATGTACAGTTCGATTGGGCCGTCCCAGAAGAACGGCAGGTCAGGTTCATTGCCAAGCTCAATAAACGGAATCTGCCCCACGCCGCGCCCGCCGTATTCGACGGCCGCCCACGCAAGCAGGTTCGACTTCTTCACAAGCTGCGCTGCCTGCCATTTCGCGTTGCGTTCCTTCGGCTTGGGCGGATCGAGGATGATGCCCGCACGCAGGTTGTGTTCGCGCATGAACTGAACCGCCGCGGAAATCTTCTCTTTGGTATCAGGTGCTTTTCGGACCGGCACGTTACGCAACACATCCACGCCCATCAGGCCATAGAACACGGCTGCGGCCGGCTTGGCCGTATTGCTGAAATGGTTGTTTCCTGCATCGAGCCCAAAGAAGAACGCATCATCTTCCGCCTTGGGCAGCACCCACGGCGCATCGCTGATCACCCCGATCCGAATGCGTCGCGCGATCGCCGGCGATTCATCCGACTCATTCAACCGAAGTTCCACATGCGCTTCATATGGTCCCAATGCATAATGCGATGTATCCAACGGGAAGCGCAATGCATCATTTGATTCAGGTTCAATGGAGACTTCACCAGTTGCGCGATGCATGGTGTTGCCGGCAAGGTCCGTCACCTTGAACGTCCAGTGCAGCGGACGCTTCACCTTCGCCAGGTTGATCGCTTCGAGCGTGACGGCGTTGTCGCGTTTGCGCTGGAAGCAGAACACGGTGTCTTTGTGGCCGTTGATCGGCATCGGCTTCACAGTCTTCAGCATGCGCGACCAGTTGACGTTCTGTCGCGGGTTGTAACCGACAACCTTCACGCTC
>JANQFT010000579.1 GCA_028277685.1 Phycisphaeraceae bacterium | reverse complement strand
TGAGCGAGAACCCCTCCCGCGCTACGCAAACCGATCCCGATGGCATGACCGCGTTGCACTGGGCGGTGCGTAATCGTCGCCACCCGGAAAATACCCGTGCGATCTGTGAATTGCTGCTCGACGCCGGTGCCGACATCGAAGCGGAGAACCCCACTGAAGGTGGCATGCATCCGTTGCATCATTGTGGTGAGTGGTCGGCTGCGATTGAAGTGGCGGAACTGCTGCTCGAGCGTGGTGCCGACGTCAACGCCATCGCCTCGCGCAGCGGTTGGACGCCGCTCGACTACGCCATCGATCGCGATCGCAAGGAAATGATCACGTGGTTGCGTGAACGTGGAGCCATCGAATCCGGCAAGCGCGGTTAATTCCGTGGTACTACATCACGGAGGGCGCGGAGACACAAAGGCACGGAGAAGACGTGAGGAATGTTGAAGGCGTGAGACCGAACACGACACACCCTCCGTGCCTCAGTGTCTTTGCGTCCTCCGTGTTTCATCTCAACCCAACCAGCCCCTTGCTATACTCACGGCCATGGCAGACATCTATCACGTTAGCGAGGAACCGGGTATCGAGTGGTTTGAGCCACGCCCCACGCCTTACGTGGATGATCCGGTCGTGTGGGCGGTGGGTGAGCATCGTTTGCACAACTATCTGTTGCCGCGCGACTGTCCGCGCGTGACGTGTTTTGCTTCGCCGGAGAACGATTCACCGGAGATGGATCGCATCCTGATGGGCAGCCACGCACTGGTGGCGATCGAACACGCATGGTTACAGCGTGTGCGCGATTGTCGTTTGTATTTGTATCGCATGCCGCCACAGACGTTCGAACAACTCGATGGCACGGCGGGTTATGTGGTCAGCCGCGAGGCAGTCGCGCCGACGTCGGTTGAGGTGGTTGATGATTGTCTTGCTGCCATTGCCGCGCACGGGGTCGAATTCCGCGTGGTGAGTAACCTCTGGCCACTGCGCGATGCGATTCTCGCCGCTACGCAGAACTTCTCATTCATTCGGATGCGCAACGCACAGCCCAAACAGGCTGCGCAGGTGGACAAGCTATGATTCATAAACTCCAGCATGGTTTGCCGAAGACGGGCAAGCCGTGGCACCCAGCGCGAAACCGAACACCACAAACCCTCCGTGTCTCTGTGCCCTCAGTGATTTAACCCGCACGATCAATCAAATTTTGCATATCCGCCACGAACACCTGTCGTTCACCGTTCGGGCAGGCGTTGAAGGTGATGTATCGGTAGCTGCGGTCCCACGCGGGATGGGGATCGACGCGCATCACGCCGCCGGCAGGGACGGGAAGGTCGGGGTGGTTGCCAGCACAATCGGGTTGCGTATGAATACGGGCGACAGTCACTTCCTCACCCGTTTGCAGGTTGCACCAGCGGATGGGCGTGGTGCCATCGCCAAACGCCATCGGTTCATGCAGGTAACTATCGGTGACGATGCATGGCACGCGCGGATGCAAACTCGGATGGCCGGAGCCGGTGAGCGTGGGATGCAATTCGCGCATGTTTCGGCCATCGTAACCCACGGCGACGAAGCGCATGTGTTCACGGTCGAGTTTCAGGTTCATGATGATCTGCCGGCCATCGGGTGTGAAGTCGGGGTGATGCCCGCCGCGTGACCACTGGTCGGCCGTGATCGCTTCGGTCAATTCTGAACCGTCCAGCCGCATGGTGAACATGCGCACCACGCGCGACATCTCGGCTGCGTTCGGCTTGAGTTGCCGCACCACGAACCCGATGCGATCATTCTGCGGCGTGATCTTTGCGTGGAAGCCCCACAGTGCACTGCCATCGGAAACATCGATCCCCGCGCAGGTGGCAAACTGTTTCATTGAAACCAGCAGCTTGCATTCGCCGGTAGTGCAGTCGGTCAGGTAGACACCATCGTCGTCCGGTGCGCCCTCGTTGCGCTTCACCTGCTCCAGGGGGACGAGCACACCGTAGCCGCCTTGTGTGCAGACTGTGCGCTTCAGGCAAGGTGACACTGCCCACAAACCATTGCGACTGACCATGTACACCGTGCCTTGCAGGTTGCGTTGCGCACCGGCCATCACATTCATGCACACGCCGTGGGGTCGCCAGTTGGCATCGTCCGATGTGTCCATCACGTTGAAGAACAGTTGCCCATCCGTCGCACCCCATTGCGTCTGTGCGCCGAGTTGTCCTTCCCATGCTGTTGTTTCGGCCACGATACGTGTGATGCCTTCTGCGAGATCAACCAGAACCACTTCAGCCACATCACCAGGCTCAGGGGGATGATCCTCAAACGGAAACCGTGTGAGTGCCGCATACCGACCGCTTGGACTGATCGGCGACGTATCAAAAAACCGATGCTGCGTGCGCGGTGCGTTCGGTGTGATGCACCAGATCGGCACGGCCGGGTCGAACAGCGTGTAGCGCGGGAAGTGTTTGTCGAGTTGATCAACACGAAGCATGGCAAAGCACTCATCCGTTGGGTTGCATCCGTGTCTACGCCGAGTTGCTTGCAGATGCAAATAATCGAAGCGCGCGCCGCTCTGTCCCAAACAGCAAATCACCCGCGAAATACTTGCCGCACGACACTTGACACAGCAATCCACAGGTATCATATTTGATACTATGGTACCAAACCAGAAACCTACCGATGACCGCCGCCAGCAGGTTCCAGCGTTGGATCGTGGCCTGACGATTCTGGAGATGATTGCTGATCGGCCGCGTGGCATGACGTTTGGCCAGATCGTGGCCACAATCGGCGTGCCGAAGGTCAGCGTGGCGCGCCTGCTGCTGACGTTGCGTGATCGGGGTTACATCGTGAAGGATGAGTTGACTGGTCTGTACCGGCCCGGGCCGCGCATGGTGGCGATTGGTGGGAGTATGCCCCTGGTCGACCGCATGCGCGAGATGGGCGTGCCATTGATTCGCCAACTCACTCAGCAGACCGGTTGCACCACCTTGATTTTCTACTTCGATGTGGCGCAGGTGCAGTCGGTGGCCAAGTGTGTGCACCCGACATCGATCGCCATGCAGGATGTGGGGCGCATCACCGGGAACCTGGAGGGTGGGCCTTGGGGGTGGCTGGTTTACTTCGAAGCGGATCGTGCTCGGCAGACTGAGTTGCGACAGCAGATGGATAAGCCGGGCGTGTTCACCCGTCATGCGCGCAAGCGTCGCGCGTTCTACGAGCAACACCACTTCACTTACGACGACGGGCCAACCTTTCCGGGGGTGCGACGCATGGCTGCACCCCTGCACGATGTCGAAGGGCGACTGATCGGCGCGATGGCGCTGGGCGGGAACACGTTGAATATCCCTAACGACAAGGTGGCCACGATTGGCGCAGCCCTGGTCGAGCAGGCAAACCAACTCAGCGCATTACTTGGCCACCACACCGCCGAGATGTATGAGGAAGTACTGCAATGATGGATCAAGCCAAACCGATGAACGTGTTGTTCGTGATGGCAGATCAACACCAGGCGAAGTGTACAGGTTACGAAGGACACTCCCAGGCCATCACGCCGAACATGGATCGACTGGCGAAAAGCGGGATGCGGTTTCGTCACTGCTATACCGCCAACCCCATTTGCACACCGACGCGCGTTTCGATTCTTTCGGGTCAATACTGTCACAACCACGGCTACTACGGTCTGGGTGGACCCACGCCCCATCAACTACCCTCGTTCCTACAGCATTTCAAAGAGAACCACTACCAGACAGCGGCCATCGGCAAATTACACCTGCCAATCGAACCGCATGAATGGGCGCGCGAACATTGTCACCGCTTCATGGACATCATGGAACAAACCAGCGATGGCAAGGTGTACCAGCAGTACCTGGAAGAGAACGGTTTCAAGGGCGAGTTTGATGCGAGTTGGCTGAGTGATCAGCCCGGCACGGGCAACAACCCGCGCGATGCCAGGCCAAGTAAGCTGCCGTTCCGTCTCAGCGTGGAAGGTTACGTCAACACGCACGCCATGCACTTCATGGACGATGCGATCGAGGCGAATAAGCCGTTCTGCATGGAGGTGAGTTACCACCGACCGCACCAGGTGTACACGCCAGACCAGAAATTCTGGGACATGTATCCGGATGACATCAAGTTGCCACCTGGTGCTTTGGAAGACTTGAACGAAGATCGCGCGCCACATTTTTTGAAGGGGGCAGACTGGTCGCGACGGATGGAAGGCAACTACGAGCCGAGCGATCCGGTCAGTCGCATGAAGCGGGTGTGGAAGGGTTATCTCGCGTGCATCACGCATTGCGATCATGCACTGGGTGAGTTGCTGGATTACCTGGATCATCGGGGCATTGCTGACAACACCATCGTGATCTACACCTCCGACCACGGCGCATACAGCGGTACCTTCGGCATCAATGAAAAAGCGCCGGGCATCTGCAGTGAACAGGTGTGCCGCATTCCGATGGTGTGGCGTGTTCCAGGGGCAACCGAAACCGATCGTTCGTGCGAACAACTGGCGCACATTGTGGATGTGGCGCCCACGATCGCCTCATTGTGCGGTTTACCGGAAATGGATTGGGTGGATGGTGAAAACCTGACCGATTTGCTGCGTGGCGGGAATGAGCCAGTACGCAACGTCGCGGTGACCGAACACCCCTGGAGCAAGAGCGTACGCTGGAAAAGCTGGCGACTGGTTCATTATCAGCGCGAAATGTTCGACGGAAAAGACTTCGCGGAACTTTACGACATCACGAATGACCCACTGGAAACAACCAACCTGGCAGACTGCCCTGAACATGCAGCCGTGCTGAACGAAGGGCGACGCTTGTTGCTGGATTGGTTGATACAGACTACGCGCTGTAACACCTACCTGATCCCCAAATCGTTGCTGAATGATGCGGGCGGCTATCCCATCGGGGGCGACGGCAAACTCGCGCGGCAGTCTGGGCCTGCAGCAACAGTCGAGCGCAACTTCCTCAATTACCTGTAGCACAACCCCAGCACATGAATCTAATTGCTGTTTGGCGATTAAACCCATTGAAAATGGTGCGCGATCTCGCCACACTTTCGAGTTCACTATGCACCAACACCCTACGGGAAAGGTTGTGACATGCAGTTGTTCGTCAGCACCAAAGGAAATGACACGTGGTCGGGCACATTGGCCGAGCCGAATACCGAAGGCACCGATGGGCCTTTGGCCAGTATCGCCGGCGCGCAAATCATGTTGCGCAAGATGCAGGTGATGCAGCACCGGGAGTGGAACCCACGCCCGCGCATTGCCACCATCGATTTGCCCATCCACATTCAAATGCGTGGTGGCCGCTACGAACTGGAACGACCGGTCACCTTTACGCCGAACGACCTGCCGATGGTGATCGAACCTTACGGTGATGAAAAGGTCGAGTTATCCGGCGGGATGACCATCACAGGTTGGGAAGAAACAACGGTTAACGGCGTGACGGCGTGGAAGACTACGGTACCTCAGGTCGCGGCAGGCCGTTGGTATTTCAAGCAGTTGTTCGTGAATGACAAACGTGCAACGCGTTCGCGCTGGCCGAAGGAAGGCTTCTTCCACATCACTAAGCCCGGCGTCGACGCCAATGGCTGTGAGCAGCATGGCTGGGGTAAGCCTGGTACCAATCACTTCAGCGTCAATGAAGGTGAGTTCGACTCGAGCTGGCGGAACCAGGCAGACATTCACGCGGTGGTACTTCACTACTGGATCGACGAGCGGATGCCGGTGGTGAAATACGATGAATCGACGCGGACAATTCATTCGAACCTGACCAGCCGTGCCCCGCTTTCGATTTCATGGGATGCCGAGCCGGCACCATTCTTCATTGATAACGTGTTTGAGAAGATGACCGAGCCGGGCGATTGGTACCTGGATCGTCAGACGGGCGAATGCTGGTACGTACCGCACGAAGGCGAGGCCATTGAAACGGCGGACATTGTGGCACCGCGCCTGCATCAATTGGTGCGGTTTGAGGGTGACCCGCAAAACGGCAAGCTTGTGGAGCACATCAACCTGCGCGGGGTGACGATCTGCCACAGCGAATGGGCGATGAAGCATGATGAGGATGTCGATCAGAAATACTTCCAGCAGATCGACCCGCGGGCGATGGAAGATGTGCATTTGGCGTCAGGGCCGCAGTCAGCGTGCATTTACTCCGGGGCAGTGTATGTGCGTGGGGTGAAGCACTGCGCGATTGAGGATTGCACCATCCAACACACCGGTTGGTACGGGGTGGACATTGTCGAAGGCACCACGCAGTTTCGGTTCGTGGGTAATGAGATTACCGACACCGGCGCCGGGGCGATGAAAATCAACGGTGGTGCGGCGAATGAACCGATGCGCGAACTGAACGCCGACCCCGCAGCCTTGCGCACCGGGTACCTGCGCATTACCGACAACCACGTGCATCACGGCGGACAGGTGTTTATCGCCGGCATGGGGATTCTGCTGCGTCATGCGAATGCGTGCCTGATCGCGCATAACCACATTCATGATTTCTATTACTCGGGCATTTCCGCCGGCTGGGTGTGGGGGTACGGCGAATCGGTCAGCCAGAATAACATCATCGAATACAACCACATTCACGATCTGGGCAAGGGTTGGCTGAGCGACATGGGCGGCGTGTATCTGCTGGGCGTTTCGCCGGGTACGGTGGTGCGAAACAACTGCATCCACGATGTGAAGTGTTTGAAGTACGGCGGATGGGCGATCTACCCCGATGAAGGCGCCAGCCACATCATCATCGAGAACAACGTTTGCTATCGCACGAGCAATTCATCGTTCCACCAACACTACGGCCGCGAGAATGTGGTGCGGAATAACATCTGGGCGTTCGGCAACGAAGCCCTGATCGCGCTGGGCAAAGCGGCGGAACACAACAGCTTCACGCTGACCAACAACATCATGCTGGCCGACAATCAACCGATCTACGGTGGTGGGTACGGCTGGCAGGTCGATAGCGAACACAAAGCTGCGATCACTGCAAGCAACCTCGTGTGGGACATCGCCACGCCCGGCAAAGTAACCGCCGCGGCGAACAAGCAGCATGGCACCGACAGTGATTTGAATGCCGAAGGGCTCGACTGGTCTACCTGGCAAGCCAACGGCAATGACCTGCATTCCCAGATGGCTGACCCGATGTTTAAGGATCCCGCCAACGGTGATTTCACTTTGGCCGACAATTCACCAGCACTGGCCATCGGGTTCAAACCGATCGATCTTTCGACGGTTGGACCGCGACCGAAGGGTGAACGCGATTAACCCCGCAGGTTGGGGCCTGCCCCGACCTACGACTGTTTTTGTCGTTCCAAGCTCCGCGTTTCGAGTTCCGCGTTATTTTGAAACT
>JANQFT010000554.1 GCA_028277685.1 Phycisphaeraceae bacterium | reverse complement strand
GACCATCGCCTCATTCGGCACATCACATGCAACGTGCAAGGGCGTTTTACCATCGCGATCACACTGCTTCATCAGCTCCGGTTCATCCTCGATCATTTTGATGGCAAGATCGTTCTGCTGCGCGCGGATGAGTCTGACTAGTTCTTCCTGTTGGGGGCTGACGGTGATGTTGGGACAACTGAGTGCTTGCTGGCGTTCAGCTTCAACTTCATGGATCACGGCCACCACTTCATCCAAGCCGCGTTCTTGCGCCATGCCCAACGGTTTGGTTGATTCACGATGGGGCCAGATGCCCACGCGCGCATCAGCGTCATGATCCATCAGTAAGCGGACCATCGCGGGATCATTGTTGACCACGGCCAGATGAATCATGCGCTGTTCGCCTTGGCCGGTGCAGGCGTCGGCCAGTTCCGGGCGCTTCTTCAGAACGTTGCGTACAGCTGCAAGATCGCGAGATTGCACTGCCTGCGCCATGTGCTGCCGATTGATGCCATCGATGTGCGCTTTCAGCTTTGGCCAACTGTCGAAGCCGTATGAGCGCGCGACGACAAGCTGCGCTTCACTGAGTGTCAGTTCGCCCGTTTCTTTGGGATTGAAGTGTTGACGTACCTTGGCGATGGTTTTGGCATCGCCGGCCAGATAATGTTGTCGTAAATCCTTCGCCTGCTTTCTTAGTTGAATCAGGTCAGGCTTCGCAGGTAGCTGCGGGTATGCATGATCGTGTGAAGGGACAGCCATGATGAAGCTCCTTTCAGGGAAGCATTTGCCCGGTGTCCGCTCGCTCGGGCAGAAAGAAGTTCATCACGTTGATGAGCAGTCGGATTTTGATCAACAGATAGGCTCAGCCTTTCCCGCGGACACGGTAGCGTCCTGCACGCATGCTCAACTGTAGGGACGAGAGGCAGGGCGATCCACATTCATTTCAACTCTCATTGTCGTTGAATGCGGCACGCAACACCTGATCGATTTCATCATGTCCAATTGGTAACCAACTGGGTTCGACCTTCGCGCCGGCATTAAGCAACAGGCGCACACAGGCGGCATGGTCTTGCGGATGATCGGTCTTCCAACCGTGAACTGCACCGTGCATGCAGGTTTGCAGGGTGGTGCCGCCGTATTGGTTTTGCCACTCCAGTTCAGGTTCGGGATCGCCATTCAATAGTTGGCGTGCGATGTCGACGTAACCATGGAACACCGCTCGCTGAATGGGAACCATCTGTTCATCGTCTTGAGTATGACGGTTGAAGCCAAGTTGGAGCATGACATGAACCGCTTTTATCCGATGGCTCCAGCACGCGCGATTAAGTGCCGCATGGTCATCTTCGGTCATACTTTGCGTCACATCAGGATGGGTGGTGCGTATTGCTTCAGCGCGTTGCAGATCGCCACACCATGCGGCATCAACGAACTGCACAACTGGTGGTGCAACGGACAGCATCATCCGATGCGCCTTGATGTGGCCGAATTCCATCGCCACATCCAAGGGTGTTCGCTGATGCCCAAGCGACCAGTTGTAAATGTGCCCGCCTGCATCGTTGACCCATGGCTCTGTGCCAAGGCGATGCGCTACGCATGACGAATCGGCATCAATACATTGCTGTAGCAGGTCAACATCACCCAGTGCTGCTGCCAGGTAGATGTCTGCCGCCGCCCCGTGATGCAGTAGCTGCCGCACAACCGGTTCATTTCGTACCAGATACTGCGCGGCGGTGCCGGTGTGATCAATATCCCGCGCGTGCACATCGGCCCCACGCTCGACGAGCAGGTCAACCATCTCCGGTGTTTGCGCATAGTGCAGTGGTTGCTTGCCATCGCCCCCACGCGCGGTGATCAGCGATGGGTCGGCATCCAACAGTTCCATTACGCATTCGGTGTGGTTCAACTCAACCGCCACCCAGATATCTTCAGTCACGCCGCGTTCCAGTAGCGCTCGGGCTGCCTGGGCTTTATGTCCCTCCGCAAGTCCAAAGCCACCTGCCCACCAGCCGCTCTTGAGATTCACATCCGCACCGTGCGCGATCAGCAGGTCCAACAGCTCAAGGTTCGGTGTGCTTCCATGAGCTGCGGCGAATACCGCACTTGTATCGAACGCGAACACCTGATCATTCACGTGCTGGTCGAGCTCTGGATGACGATCAAACAGCGTCTTGACCCGATCGACATCGCCCGACTTTACTGCGGCAATCCACTGCTCCAAAGGCGTCTGCGTCAGCGCTGCGATTTTCTCTTTCAGGTCAGCCCATCGATGAAAGCCATAACCACGTGCGATGACTAACTGCGCATCGGACAGCTTGGCCCGGTCTGGAGCGGGGGGCTTGGGATGCAGGGCGTTCAGGCGGTCGACTGCATCGGTCTGACCAGCCCACAAATCTCACACAAGTCGCTTGGCCAGCTTCTGCTGTTGTTCCCAGTTCGGTTTTCCGGGCAGGGGTTGAATGAACGATTGTGGGTTGTTTGCCATCAGTGATCGCACTCCGCAAAGATTTGGTCCTCACAGGCACGCGCACCACGCTTGTAGGTAATGATCCGCCAGACGGTTTTGCCATCAAGTTGGTAGTAATGCCATTCGCCATCTTTGGTACCGTCGGTTGAGTTGCCGCGAATCGGGTTGTACTTACCGCGCAAACTCCGGTTACCGTTGTCGTGAAAGCCTTCATACAAACCGGTGTAATGCCCCTCATGGAACGTGCCCTTGCTGGATGGCTGGCCGTTCTTGTGATACTGCACCCACTTGCCGTGCTTGCGACCTTCTCGGTATGAACCTTCCGACCGCTTGTTGCCATTGGCGTAGTAAGTGATCCATTTGCCATGCTTCTTTCCCTTGATGATCTGGTTGGTCGGCATGGTTAATCCTCCTCCTGTGTCTCGACTTTCGTTTTCAATCCTTGCGCACGTAACCATGCTTCGGCTTCAGTGCGTTTGTGTTGGATCGCGCGGTCAACAACCGTGCGGCCATCCGGCAAGGTGACAAACTCACTGACCTTGGGATAAAGGAACTCAAGCGTAGGCACATCGCCATATTGAGATGCCACGTAGAACGCCCAGTTGATTCTATGTTGTGGGGTTTCATCGGGGTTAAGGCCTTCAATGCGAGGTGCATCTGAACGAAGTGTTCCCTGTTCATCGAACATGGGCTTGATCAGGTCAAGCCTGCCGTTGCCTGCAGCAAGAAACAGGTCATATGCGGCGCCTCGCTTGAACAGATGGGCCGCGATTTCATTCAGCTGGAAGATGGTGGCATTGTGCAGCGGCGTGCCGCCGGTAGCGACGCCGCCGAGTTTGTTGATGTCTGCGCCGCCGTCGAGCAGGGCGTCGATGCACTCGA
>JANQFT010000467.1 GCA_028277685.1 Phycisphaeraceae bacterium | reverse complement strand
CAGCAGGGGGGCTATGGTTCGGCGAAGTGCCGACCCACGCGCAGTCGGTGGTGGGTTTTGAAGATGCGGACCGATGGCACGCGCTCGACGCCATCCAGCAGAACTATCTTCATCAACTGCAACGCGTCGGTACGATCGACAAGCAAGCGGCACATATGCAGGCGGCGCGCGATCACACGTGCGTAACTGATCACCCCATCGTACTGATCGCCAACCCCGAAGGTGGCACGCTGTTACGGCAGATGATCGAACAGGTCGCCGATCGGGTCACCGCGCTCGTTCATGCACCGCAATCATGGGCGGATCGTTTTGATGACATCGGTTGGGTGACCCCGGATGCCTGGCTCGAAGCGACGATCAACATTGCGGACGACCAGATCGATTACGTGGACGACGCCCCCGCTCAGGCAGATGCAGTGGTCGAGGCGCTGGCCAACCTCGATGGTCAATACGCGGCCGATGAAATCACCCTCGGCATGGTGGACGATCGGCTCAACACACTGTTGACGCATCGGTTCGACCTGGCGAATTTGCCGCATCGTGTATTGGCAGGTGTGCCGATCACGCAGACCTCACCATACCGTTTGCTGGAAGCGGCTGCGTTCTATCTGGAAGGGCAGCACTTCCGTGACCTGGCGACACTGTTGCGTCACCCGGATGTCGAGGCGTATGTGCAGCGCGCGTGCGCCGACGATGTGGATGCGGATATTGCGGACTGGCTGTCGTTGATGGATCGCTATTATGCTGATCATCTGCATGGTCGGTTGGCGGGGCAGTGGTTGGGTAAGTCTTCCCGCCGCGCAAGGCTCAAACGTGTGCATGACGCCGTCCACACCATGCTGGGCGATCTGACAGAATCGCCACGTCCCTTGAAAGAATGGGCGCCGGCCATCATGGCGATCCTCGTGCACGCATTCGGTCAGCACCCGCTTGATCACGCTGACCCGATCCAACGTCACACCTGGCAAGCATGCACAGCCGTGCGCGATGTGTGTGAATCCCTGTCACGCCTGCCCGATGAACTGGATGCAGAACCTGTCACTGCGTCCGATGCGTTGCACGTTGTGTTGCGTGCCGTGCGTGATGAACGCATCGCCCCGGTCAACGACCAGCCGGCCATCGAATTGGCTGGCTGGCTGGAGTTACTGCTTGATGATGCGCCGGTGCTCATCATCGTCGGCATGAACGACAGCCTGGTGCCCGAAGCGGTCAACGCGCACCCATTTCTACCCAACACGCTTCGGCACGCGCTTGGCCTGGCGGATAACAATCGCCGGTATGCGCGTGATGCCTACGTGCTTTCGTGCATCATGCAAACACGCCAACATGTGAAACTGCTGGCGGCACGACGAAGCGTCGAGGGCGATCCGCTTTCACCATCGCGTCTGCTATTGACCGGCGACGACCACCAGATCGCACAACGGGTCAATCAGCTTTATCGCGGAGATACGATTCAGCGCGCCACTTTGTTGAACACGCTGCTGCCGGCAGCCGATCACCTGGTCCTGCGCACTCCGCCGCCTTTGCAGCCGCCGTTCGAGCGCATGGCGGCGTTGCCCGTCACGGCCTTCCGCGATTACCTGGCTTGCCCGTACCGCTTCTACCTCAAGCA
>JANQFT010000454.1 GCA_028277685.1 Phycisphaeraceae bacterium | reverse complement strand
AAGCTACCCGAACGGCAGCGCCGGGTGAGGCCGTTCTGCGACTTCTGCGGGCGCGGTGACCGCTCGAATCCGATCACAACGTGCCGATTTCGCAGGCCCCGGAGCTGACCGGGGGCCGTTGAACATGAGGATGTTGTATCGACACTGCGACCAGTCACGCGGCGACCGGGTTGCCGATTAGGAACACCGTCAGGTGGCCGGTGCGTTAGCGGCCAAGCGCATACACAGGCGGGGGTACTACCTTCGTTAGTTGCGCACGGGAGAACTGCCGGGACAGCCGCAGCCGTGAGGCAGGGTTTAAGTGTTGCCATTGGGGAGAATTCGCACACCCAACCTGGCTGGTCCCCGATACTGAGTCCACCTGGAAGTAGAGCCAGGTTGTTGTTGATCCGGATTCAGTTGATCTCACAGGCCATGGGGTGATGGGTATGCCTGCATTGGGCAGCGTACTCGGCCGGGGTCAGGTAGCCCAGCGATGAGTGGCGATGACGGTGGTTATGTTCATGTTTGAAATCGCCGATCACCACCTTGGCTTCGAGCAGGTCAGTCCAGTAGTTGCGGTTCAAGCACTCCCTTCGTAGACGACTGTTGAAAGATTCGACGTAGGGGTTCTCCCACGGCTGACCTGGAGGGATGTAGATGATCCCAACTGTGTTTTCGCAAAACGT
This sequence comes from Phycisphaeraceae bacterium, assembly GCA_028277685.1. Classification (GTDB taxonomy): domain Bacteria; phylum Planctomycetota; class Phycisphaerae; order Phycisphaerales; family Zrk34; genus JANQFT01. The sequence continues at coordinate 1,568 of JANQFT010000454.1, read as the reverse complement.
CTGCAACGCTTGAGAAATCAGCTCCGGCCCGTTATCCATGCGCAGCACCTTGGGTGGGCCGCCGGCCGCGGCGAACACCCGCGCCAGCTCGGCGACCAGCGCCTCGGCGGTAATTGAGCGCCGGGTCATGTCCAGCAGCGACTCACGGGTGTGCTCATCAACCATCGAGGCGATCTTGATCGCCGTGCCGTCGATGGTGGAATCGAACTGGAAATCCAGTGCCCACACCACCTTGGGAGCATCGGCGATGATCGGCGGAACCGATGCCACACCAGAGCGTTTACGCGCAGAGCTCACCTTCACTTGCAGGCCCTCTTGGCACCACAAGCGGTGGATCTTTTTCTTGTTGACATGGCGATGCTCGTCGTAGCGCAACGCCGACCACGCACGGCGAAACCCATGACAGGGGTGCTTGAGCGCGTAGGAGCGCAGCCAGGCCCGCAGCTCGGCATCCGGGTCCGCAGGGGTCTGGGCGATGCGTACACGTCGGTAGGTTGATCGGGCCAGCCCAACCGCTTTGCACGCCAACCGCTCTGAGATGCTCAAGACCTCTTTGAGCATGTCGGCGGCGCGGCGTTTGGCGGCTGGGCTCAAAATTTTCCCTTGGCCACCTCACGCAGGGCGTCTTTGACCAGCTCGGCCTCTGCCAACAGCCGCTTGAGCCGCCCGTTTTGCTCACGCAGCTCCTTGAGTTCCTTTGCTGCATCCAGGTCCATTCCGCCATAGGTGCGACGCCAGTTGTACAACGTGGCCGCCGACACGCCCAGCTCGGCGGCGATCTGCTCTCCTGAGCTGCCTGCGGCGGCCAGCTCATCAGCCCGGCGCAGCTTACGCACAATGTCCTCGGCGGCATACCTCTTACGAACAGCCACGTTTCTCGTCCCTTCCAGCCCATGTTCTGGGCCACGAGACTCTAAACCAAGCTTGATCTGTACCCGGCGTTTTGAGCCGTGGTTATGCGAGTTGAGGGATTGGATGGATGGATGACCAGAGTGTTTCGTACTCTGTGGGGCTGATGTTACCGAGGTAGCTGTGGCGTCGTTCCATGTTGTAGAAGTTGTCGATGTAGTCAGCCATCGCGGCGGTCAGTTCCAGGGCGGTTGCCCATTTGCGGGTGTTGAGGAGCTCGACTTGCAGCCGTGCCCAAAACGCCTCCATGGCCGCGTTGTCGAAGCAATCCCCGACAGTGCCGAACGAGGCCAGCAGGCCCCAGCGGCGCATGTTCTCGCTGAAGCTCCACGACGTGAATTGCGTACCGTGATCGGCGTGCAGGATCGTTGGGCCACTGCGATTTCTATTGGCAACGGCCATGTTGACGGCGTTGTTGACCAGAGCAGTATCAGCGGTGGTGGAAAACGTGCGCGCGACGATCATCCGCGAGAAGCAATCCATGATCGCGCAACAGTAAACTTTGCCATCGCGCGCCGGGTGTTCGGTGATATCGCTACACCACAGCTCGTTAGGGCGTGTCGCGGTGAACTGCCGGTTGATCAGGTCCGCGGGGGTATTGACCCGAATCAGGTTCGGCACGCGGCGACCCGGCCGCGGCAGCCCGTACAAGCCGTGCT
>JANQFT010000171.1 GCA_028277685.1 Phycisphaeraceae bacterium | reverse complement strand
TGTACGGCAATGTGGGTGGCCGATTCATCCACGCTTTCGATCGCGCGGAGGACGGTCTCCCAGCGTTCGGTTTTGCCCCCGGGCACGATAGTGACGCCGAGGAAGCCGAGTTTGTCGCCCCATTTGAATTTGAATTCATCGATGGTGTCGGGGTTGACGGCCACGATGATCTGCTTCACATCAGGGTGTTTGCTGAACAACTCAATCGCGCGCACGAGCACCTGTCGCCCGGCGAGATCGGTTTCTAGTTTTGATGATTTACCCCCGGCCGCATCGAAGCGCTCGCCTTTGCCGGCAGCGGGAATGATGATGGAGATTTGCTGGGTGTCTAGCATGCGCACAAACTACACCACGCATGGTAATCGGTCTACCAGTGCGTAAGAAAACCCCGCGGCTGCGGGGTTGTACATTTTTACTTCCGACTTCTGCAAAGTGCCGACGGGTGGATTCGAACCACCGACCTAGGGCTTATGAATCCCTCGCTCTAACCAACTGAGCTACGTCGGCAAGTGAGCCACGTATTATGCCATCGGACGGGCTGACGATCAACTTGTGGAAAATCAATCCAGGGGATTGATGATCAGGCCTGTCGCCAGCTTGGGGAAGAAGAAGGTGCTCTTCGGCGGCATCACTTCGCCGGCCAGAGACACATCGCAGACCGATTGCAACGGCGTGGCTTGCATGATGACACCGAGCTTATCTGGCTTGTCAACCAGGCGGGACAGCTCATCCACATCGGCGGTGTATTTGTACGTGATGGCATCACCGCCGAAGTTCGGGCGGAGGATGCGGTCAATCAGCAGTTCATGCAGCACCGCCACGTCGAGCGTGCGCCACACCTCGGCTTTATCCGGCAGCAACTTGGCCAACGGATCGGGCGAGACCGTGGCGATGATGTAACGCTTGCCGGTGGTGGGGTCGAGCAATGCCATCGCATGATGCCCCACCCCAGAAAGTTGTTCGGTCAATGACTCAAGCGGCGTTTCAATTTCCGTGATCGCAAACCCCGCTTCATTCAAATGCGGCTTGAGAGCATCCATTTTGAAGTTGCTCAACCCGGTGATTGCACGGTGCGTGGGCAACACGATCATCCCGGGGTCTTCGCAAGCAACCAACACCATCAGGCAATGCTGTGCCCTCGGTTGATCGGGATGAGATTGTGCGTATCCCAGTGCGGTGTTGTAGCGATGGTGTCCATCCGCGATGAACACGTCCGTCGTCCAGAAGAAGTGCTGTAATTCGGTGACGATGTTGGCAGGAATGCGCCAGCAGCGATGCTTCACGTTGTCGTGACCGGTCGTCCCCCGGAAGTGCGGGGCGCCACTAAAACAATCGCGCAGCAGTCCCTCAACCACCTTCCGGGGATCGGGGAACATGCTGAACACGGGGGAGAGTTGCGCGCGGCAGGCGTGCATGAGTTTGGTGCGATCGTCAATGCCGCCGCGGATGGTGTGTTCGTGCTGGTGAACGCCGCCACCGCGCCGGCCGAACGGTTCGGCGGTCACGTTGGTGAACAACCCGCGTCGAGCGAAGGTTTGACCATTCGCGGTGTAGGCTTGCTCGTAGGCGTACATTGCCGGCTCGTTATCCCGGGCCAGCACGCCCTCACTGATCCACTGCCGCAGCGTCTGACCGGCCTGTTCGTACGCCTCATCCGGCCCGACGGTCTTGGGTGGGGTCACCGGCAGGTCGATCGCCACGATGTTGTGCGGATCGCGCTTCAGTAGTGCCTGCTTTGGTTCTTCATCCAGCACGTCATACGGCGGGGCGATGCACGTGGATAGATCATCTACACCGGCAAACCGGACGGCAGGAATCGGATGAATTTCTGGCATGACAATATCGCTTCCTTGCGGGGGGCGGGTCGGCTATCGGTGCGTAAGGATAGCGATGGGAGGAGTGGGTGCCAAATTGAGGAATGGTGTTGGTTCTGGAGCTTCGCTTTGCTGCGCTCCGGCTTCGGGTAAGCCGGACTGCAGTCATAGCGGAAGTCCGGGTGAGTGTGTTTGAGGGGGAAGTCCCCAAGTTGCCACCCGAGGCTGCGAGTGAATGAAGCAAAGGGGTAAGAAGATTACTCTTCGGTCAGCAACTCGGCCAGTTCGTCGGCGTGGGCGTAGAGCCAGTTGACTTTTCGTTCGATCATCATCAGGAAGTTGACGCCTTCCATACGGGCGAAGCTGCCGGTGGCGGCGATGGGGATGACCGTTTCGGCGATGAGCGCTTCCATCATCAGCCAGGGGATGCAACGCAACTCAGCTTTGCTGAGCACGTTCACTGAGTCGTAGCCGCGGAGGAAGCGTTTGTAGCGGGTGACATCGATGTAATCCGGCCACTGCGAAGCATCGTCACCCCCGCCGAGAATGGAAAATTGCAGCGCGCCGTTGGCGGCATCGAGAATGCGCTGCTGCATGCGTGCGGCATCGTAGTCGATCACCGCGACGACCCGGCTGCCGCGGAAGAGCATATTCCCCGGGTGCCAATCGCTGTGGATGATCTGCATGGGCCAATCGGGTAGGCCGATCTCGTTGGCGCGTTGGGCGGCATCGTTGTAGCTGTCGTGCAGGAACTGAACGATCTTGGCCACCCGGCCATCGTCGCGGGTCATCGCATCGGGGTCGAGCTTGGTCAGCGTACGCGGTACCTGTTCGCATGAACTGCGAATCGCGCGGGAGGCGTGGTAGCTGCCTTGCGGCGGTTCGTACTCGGGGGTGTAATCCTTGATCAGCTTATGGAACAGGGCGAGGGTCTTGCCGGCATCGTGCGTGGCTTCAAGGCTGTTATCGTAACCGGTGCCCTTGATGTACTCGAACACCTCGTAGATCGCGCCCTTCCACTGCAGCATCGAGTTGTTGTCATCCTTTGTGCCGATCAGGTGCGGCAGCGGGAACTGGCGTTCAGCCAGGAACAACTGGAGCGCGTGACAGAAAGCAACCTTGAATGGATCATCCTTGCCGCGTGCACGACGCTTCAGCAGGAAGATGCCCTTGTCGGTGCGGAGGATCAGTTTCGGGGCACGGCGACTGCCGCGCGGAAATTCCTGGATCGCCTCGATGATGCCCAGGTCGAAGTGGCTTAACGTGATGGCCAGTTCGTCCGCGGTAAAGATATCGCGGTCGCCCCGCATCGCCCGGCCGGATGAAGTCGACGGCGCACTGGGCATGTTTGCGCTGGGCACGCTGCCCCCACTCCCGGAAGTATCAGACGCCCCGGATGCTCCCCCCGGATGATTTGTCTGGCCTGTACTCACGTGCGCGACCGATCGGTTACAACTTGCGGTTCTCGGCGAAGCACGGTGAATCGATCCGAATGGATCATCACCGCCGCCGATCATCTATTCGACATTCTGGACCTGTTCCTTGATCCGGTCAATAGCGCCTTTGACCTCGACGATCATTCGGCTGATCTGGGCATCGTTGCATTTGCTGGCGATGGTGTTCGCTTCGCGCAAAAGTTCCTGAGCGAGGAAGTCGAGCGTGCGCCCAGCCGGTTCGCCGTTGGTGCGATGCAGAATCTGTTCGAATTGTTCGAGGTGGCCGCCAAGTCTTTGGGTTTCCTCAGCGATGTCGGATCGCTCAGCAAACACCGCGACTTCGCGGATGAAATCATTTTCCTGCAGTTTCAGTTCCGCCCGGGCGACCAGTTCTTCCGTGCGCTGCCGCAGACGCTGATGGTATTCTTCCAGCACGCCGGGCGCACGTTCGAGAATGATGTTCAGCCGTTCGCCGATGAAGCTTTTTTGTTCGATCAGGTCGCCCAGCAGGGCCTTGCCTTCGCGTTCGCGCATGGCGATCAGGTTATCGCATGCCTGCTGCACCAGTTTGCTGATGATGGGACGGCAGCG
>JANQFT010000127.1 GCA_028277685.1 Phycisphaeraceae bacterium | reverse complement strand
TTCGCCATGCTGGGTCTGATGACCACGCGGCGGGAACTCTCGCCTATCACCACCGACGAATCAACAGACGGTGCGATTCGGTTGTCGCAGTTGACCGGTGATGCAAGCTATCGTGTGGATCGCCTGGACGAGCGCTGCGAAGGACTGACCCGTCGTCGCATGCTCGACTTTGGCCTCACTCCCGGTGCTCGCGTCGAGCGCGAATTGACCGGTGCGTTCGGCATCACCAGTGTCTACCGGGTCCGCGGTGCGATGCTGGCCCTGCGCCGTGAACAGGCCGACCACGTTTGGGTGCGCCCCAGCACGTGATCGCACCAGCCACGATCGCCCATCATGACGACTGAGAGTACCACCATTCACGAGGCTACTCCTACGCGCACCGTGGGCGCTGTGTCACTCGGCTTCGACCGAGGCGACAGCGATTACGTCATCGCCCTGGCTGGCAACCCCAACACCGGCAAGAGCACCGTGTTCAATGCACTGACCGGCCTGCGTCAACACACCGGCAACTGGCCCGGCAAAACCGTGAGCCGCGCAGAAGGCACGTTCACGTACAACACCAATCGATTCAAACTCGTCGATCTGCCCGGTACATACTCGCTGCTATCCACCAGCGATGATGAAACCATCGCCCGCGATGGCATCCTGTTCGGCCAACCTGATTGCACCGTGGTGGTGGTCGATGCGACTACCCTCGAACGCAACCTGAACCTGGCGCTGCAGGTGATGGAAATCACCGATCACGTGGTGTTGTGTGTGAACTTGATCGATGAAGCAGCGCGGCGGGGCATTCAGATCGACACTGCCGGGCTGAAACTGCGACTCGGTGTGCCCGTGATCACCACCGCCGCCCGGTCCAAGCGCGGCCTGGATGAACTGGTCGAAACCATCAACGGCGTGTGCACCGGGGTCATCGCTTGCGAACCGCGCCCCGCCCCACCCCCAGAAGCATTGGCTGAACCTGTTCAACAACTCATCGACGCCATTCGCGCCGAAGCGCCCGACACCCCCCACGCACGATGGATGGCGTATCGCCTGCTTGAAAACAACGACGCTGCTCAACACCCAACAGCCGACATCCAACAGCCGACATTACTCAACCAGGCTGCCCTCCTCCGTGCCAAACTCGATCGACCCTGTGCCGACCAACTGGTCGAAGCGCTGTATGACCACGCGGAAGACATCGCCAGCCGTGTGGTGGACATGCCGCACGGGGCACGCCCCACGTGGCAACGGCGCATCGATCGCATCGTCACGCATCCGCTCTGGGGCATGCCGTTGATGGTGGTGCTGCTGGCGCTGGTGTTCTGGCTGACGATCATCGGCGCGAACGTGCCTTCGAGTTTCCTGGCTGGTCTGCTGATGGAGGAAGGTGGTCTGGCTGGCTGGTTCGATGAGTACCTTGGCGTGGCGCTGCCGGCGTGGGCGTCGGTGAGTTTGTATGAACTGCTGCACCAACTGGCCGTAACCCTCAGCGCGCCGGGGTGGCTGAGCGGACTGTTGATCGATGGCGTATATCTCACACTTGGCTGGGTGGTCAGCGTGATGTTGCCGCCCATGGCGATCTTCTTCCCGATGTTCACGTTGCTGGAAGACCTGGGTTACCTGCCGCGGATAGCGTTCAACCTGGACTGGTTATTCCGCCGTGCTGGCGCGCATGGCAAGCAGGCACTGACGATGAGCATGGGGTTTGGCTGCAATGCTGCGGGCATCATCGCTTGCCGGGTGATCGACTCACCGCGTGAACGGTTGATCGCGATCATTACCAACAACTTCATGATCTGTAACGGGCGGTTCCCCACGGTGATCGCCATTGGCGCAGTGGTGTTGGCCGGCGGGGTGACCAGCGGGTTGATGTCTCTGGTGGCGGCGCTCACGACGGTGGCCGTGGTGATGATGGGCGTGGTGTTCACGTTCATCGTGTCGTATGTGCTCAGCCGTACCGTGCTGAAAGGCAAGGCGAGCGCGTTCACGATGGAGCTGCCGCCTTATCGTCGCCCCGCGATTTTGCCGGTGCTGTATCGTTCGTTGATCGAGCGAACGATTTTCGTGCTCGGTCGCGCGTGCCTGGTGTCGATTCCGGCGGGCTTCGCCATCTGGATCGTCGCGAACGTGACCATCGGCGGCACAACGCTGGCCGACCACATCATCGGCGCACTTGGACCTCTGGGTTACGCGATGGGTTTGGACGGCGCGATTCTGCTGGCGTACATCATCGCGATTCCCGCCAACGAAATCGTATTGCCCACCATCCTGATGCTGTACATCCGCCATCACACCATGATCGAGATCGAGGGAGAAGAACTGGCGACCATTCTGGCCAATCAGGGTTGGACGATGATGACCGGCGTCTGCCTGTTGGCGTTCGTGCTATTGCACAATCCGTGCGGCACAGCCATCTACACCATCTTCAAGGAAACACGCAGCGCCAAATGGACCGCCCTGGCCACGTTGCTGCCGGTGGTAATGGGCATTGGCCTGTGTATTTGCATTGCCGGAGTGTGGCGTGCGGTTACTTGATGGTTTTCGGCAACATCACGCGCTTTCCGCCCCGAATGAATTCCCAATGGTATTTGCCACGATCGACAATCACTTCGGTGGGTTGCGCTCGCCCCATGCCCACACCCGTGCGCGTGGAAGTGCTGCCCGTGGTTACGCCTTGCTTTTCCGTTTGCTGATACACCCGCCGGGCTTTGGGCTGTTCGTCCCACACCTTGCGGAATTGCCAGCGGTCAAAGCGCTTGAGTTGGTGTTGATGAAAGTACTGCGCAAGCTCAGCCGGCTTGACCAGGCGCACCGGGCCATCGGTTACCGCCACCATGCGTGTTGCTCGTGCTGGTTTTCCGTTAAGTCGATAGTCCATGATGCCGTCGCGCTTGGCGATCAGCATGAGTGACGCTTTCGGTTGCGTTGGTGCATCTTCGGGTGGATCGGCAATGAACACCATGCGGCCAGACACGTTGACCATCGTGCCGCGCGGTTTGGCGTAGTGTTGCACCACGCGGCCGACCACGATCACATGCGAATCGTTTTCGCCCAGGATGGCCCGCAGGCTGACCGCGCGACGATTACGCACGGGATCGTAAAAAAGTGGCGCGTCGGGTTGTCGGAAAGGTTCATGTCTAGCCGTCGACTGCGTGGACATGCGCGCCTGGCGTAACCATAATTCGATCGACCAGAGGTGTTCGCCAATACGCAGGTAGTTGGCTGCTTCACGCTCGAATTGGCGCTGAATTCCGCGAGGTAACTGCGCATATTCGAAGGTTTGGTCTTCTGCGTGCGCAGGTAAGACCAACAAAGCTGTGATCAGCAACATGAAGTTGGCAGGACGTTTCACACGTTGCCTCTGCCATCATTGTATGGCGGAGAATCGTGCGGGTGCACACCGTGTATTTATTCCTGGTCATTGGGCGTGGCGTCGCTGACGCCGTGAATCATAAACCCGCCGTCGACGTTGATGCACTCGCCGTTGATGAATCGGGCTGCGGGGCTGCAGAGGAACGCGACCGCACCGGCGATTTCCTCCGGCGTGCCGAAACGTTCCATCGGCGTGCATTCAAGAATACGCCGACCACGATCGCCGCTCTTGAGGATCTGCCGGTTCTGGTCCGCGGGCACGAAACCCGGAGCGATCGCATTGACACGGATGCCATGCGCGCGGGTCCACTCGACCGCCAATTGCCGTGTGAGCGCGAGCAGCGCGCCCTTGCTCGCAGCGTAGGTGGTCACTTCACTGAGCGCGAGGAAACTCGTCACACTGCACACGTTCACAATGCTGTAACCACCACCGTCGCCATCCGGTGCGCCCTGCTTGATGCACTGCTTGGCGAACACTTGAGAGGCATAGAACGGACCAAAGTAGTTCACGTCCATCACGAAACGATGCTCATCTTCTTCCACATCGATGGTCGGCTTCTTAAGGTTCACACCCGCGCAGTTGACGAGGATGTCGAGCTTGCCGAACTGCTCGGCCGCCTGCGCGAAACCGCTATCCACCGAAGCGCGATCGCCCACATCCAGTTGAGCCGAAAGTACGCTGCCTTCGGGACGACCTTCACCAAGCGCTTCCAGTGCAGCAGCCACCTTCTCCGGCTTGCGGCTGCCCACGGCCACCTTTGCCCCGGCATCGAGCAACGCACCCGCGATGGCCAGGCCGATCCCGCTGGTGCCGCCGGTCACCATCGCGCACTTATCGGAAAGATCAAAGCTGAGACTGGCCATCGAACGCACTCCTGTTTCGCATGTGAAATACATTTTTCGAGGGGATGCATGTATACCCCGCGGTTTGGGGTGCGCCAAGTGCACCGCGCGAAATAGCGATGTAAGATGCGATGGTAGATGAAAGTTGCTTTGTTCATCACGTGTCTGACCGATTCGTTCTACCCGCAGGTTGGCCAGGCGGTGGTCGAAGTGTTGCGCCGATGTGGTTGCGAAGTGGATTTCCCACGTGGGCAAACGTGCTGCGGGCAACCCATGTTCAACAACGGCTACCACGCCGAAGCAGCCGACCTCGCCCGTCGCATGATTGATCTGTTCGACGATCACACTTACATCGTTACACCCAGCGGTTCATGCTGCGCGATGGTGCGAGAACAATACCCCAAGCTGTTGCCCGATGATGAACGTTGCGATTCATTCGTCGCCCGAACTTATGAGTTCGTTGAGTTCCTGCACAAGGTGTTGAAGGTTGACTTGCGCGAGATGGGTTGCCGTTACGATTCCAGTGCAAGCTATCACTACTCCTGCCATCTGCGCGGCCTCGGCATGACGGATGAAACCGTGCAACTACTGAAACAGATTGAAGGTATCGACTACCGCCCTCTGCCCCGCCACGACCAGTGCTGCGGATTCGGCGGCACGTTCAGTGTGAAGTTCCCCGAGATCAGCGGCGCGATGGTGGATGACAAGACCGCATGTATTCAACAGACCGATGCGGAGGTGCTGGTGTGCAACGATGGCGGCTGCGCCATGAACATCGCCGGTGCCCTGCATCGTGCCGGCGGTAAGTCACGCGTAATGCATGTGGCGGAAGTGATCGCCGAGGGATTGAACCACCAAGGCACCAAGAACACCAAGGAAGTCACCGGCTGATACAACAGAATCTCTTGGCGCCTTTGGTGCCTTGGTGGTTCAAACATCTGATGTCTAACTCACAAGACAGTTCGAAGCTCCTCTTCCCCGATCTGCCATTCAACATGCACGAGCGGTCGAAGCGGGCGGTGCGCGATATTCCATTACGTCAGGCGGTGCAAAGTGCGACCACGCTGAAGGATACCCAGCGGCAAGACCTTGCACGAGAAACGTTTGGTGACAGGCATGACGATCTCCGCGGTCTGGCGGGGCAGATCAAACAACACACGCTGGATCATCTGGACTGGTATCTCGAGCAGTTCGTCAAAGCAGCGGAGTTGGCTGGGACCAGCGTGCATTTCGCGAAAGATGCCGCCGAGGCGAACGCGATTTGCCTGGACATCGCCAAGCGCGAACAGTGCAAGCTGTGCGTGAAGGGCAAGAGCATGGTGACGGAGGAAACGCACCTGTTACCCGCGCTGGAAGAAGCCGGGATTGAAACTTGGGAAACGGATCTGGCGGAGTTCATTCTGCAGCTCGATGGTG
>JANQFT010000605.1 GCA_028277685.1 Phycisphaeraceae bacterium | reverse complement strand
GTCAAAGACACGCGACTTCAGATGAACGGTATCCACCGCATCGGTCTGCCGCGTGATCCGACCGAGCATGTCACGCCAATAAGTCGCGCGGGTGATCCAGTTGACCCCATCGTACGCCAGTTGATATTGCGTCCACTGACCACCCATATGGAAGATTTGCGGCGTTTGCCCGGTGGTCACACCATCCGGTCGCTGGACGTAGGTCAGCTTGTCATTGCCATCATAAATATAAGCCGTGTCAGCATACGTCGGTGTGGCCGTGACCTGCTGGCGACGTGTGATCATGCGGCCCAGCGCATCGTAAACGCGCACGCTCGTGCGCGTCAGACCACTGGTGGCGCTGTACTGCTTCTGCGTCACCAACTTGCCGTTCACATCGTAGAGGTAATCGGTGGTCAACCCGTCCGGCTCAATCCGACGCGTGAGCTTGTTGTTCGAAGCGTAATGCGTCTCGTGAACATCCCCACCGGCGTCTTGAACCTTCGTCACCCGCCCGTTGCCATCGGGATAGTAGCGGGTGGTCAGGGCCAGACCTGCCGGGTCGACGATCTGCTTCGTCCGGAAGCCACTACCATCATAGAGGTAGGCGGTCAGAACGCCGTCGGGATGGCGCCGCGTGATCATGCGACCGCCAGCATCATAGACATACCACGTCTTCTGGTTCAGCCCGCCAGGATCGACCGTCTGCGTCAACAGACGACCGCTGGTCGCATCATAGTCGTAGGTCCGGGTCACCCCGTTGGCGTCGATGTCCATCGTCAGGTTGGCGAACGTGCCGTAGGTCCGACGGAACTGAGTGATGGGATTGGTCACCCCATAGTCGTAGCGCACCTGTGCCGTCAGGTTGTAATTGGCATCGTAGTGGTAGTCGCTGCGTTGCCATTTGGTCACCCCGCCGGCAATACTGCTGGCGTAGCGGTCCTGCGTCATCTGTCCGCTGCTGTCGAACATCCTTTCCCACAGCGAGAGCGTCGTGGTGTCCTGCACCCATTCCTCTTTGGTCTGGTGGTAGGTGCTGTCCATGTACAGACGTTGCTTGAAGCCTTCGAAGTCCGTGTACTCATACACGCCCTGGGCATATTGCTGGTAGGTAAATGATGCGTGCGGACCTTGATCCGTGTTCCGATACTGCGTGAGTACCCGGCCGGCTGAATCGTGCACCATCTTCAATTGCCGGTTGCCGGCAAGATCGCTGACAGTCTCAATGTTGCCCACACCATTGCCCGACGCCACGTACGTGTACGCCCGGCCCGTACCCGCATCACCGCACGAACCACACGAACCATCCGCTTTGGTCAAACGCGCGTATTCATCGTAGTGGTACTGTACGGCTTGGTCGGCGGTGTAACCCCCCTGGCCGTCCGAGACCAGCGACTCCACCTTCGTCACCCGGTTGGGCGAGCTGTCCCAGTGCGCCGCCACGATCGGCTGGTCGTCGTACTTCACCGTCACCACGTTCGAGCCGGAGTAGATCCACTCATGCTGGTGGCCCGACTTGAACTTATACGTCGATGCGCCATTCGCATCGTTGAAGTAGAACACATCGCCGTTGTCGTAGTTCAGATGGAATCGACCAGTTTGGCTATCCTTCACCACCGCGAACGGCGCGCGATCCGAGCGGACGTAATCGCCGCCGCTCTTGTTGATGAAGATGGGTTCCGACGATCCAAGGTAGACGGTCACCCCGTCAACGTCACGATCCACGATCCGCGGCATCAGCGTGCTGTCCCACGACTCGCCTAAAGGACTATTCTCAATCTCCCAGAGACTTGAATAGGCACGAACAAGATTGAACCGCACGCTGTCGCGCTTGATACGCATCTCTGTATGGTTCTCGACATACGCTCCACTGGGAATCATCACCGGATCGCCACAGGGAGAACCCTGATCTGACGGGTCTTTCGTATTATTCGTCCCCTGCTCATCCGAAGAGCCATTTTCATCCGGGCAGGGCTTCGGCGGCTCGTTGTTGCTGTTGGAACTGTTACCAGGATCATCTCCAGTTGTCGAACACATTATGCAAGGATCAAAGACAAATGGATCTGGCTTCGGTGGACCTTTAGCAACCCGGTAGCCTCCGCCGGAAGTACCGCTCCATGCATCGCTCACCCCATGTGCTGCCGCCCACGTTTTGTTGGGCGTGATGCTGCCCATCACCGCGACCACCCCCATCAGGCTGAGCCATTTCATCCAGGTCGTCCGTTTGTTGGTCTGTTTGCTGTGTGTACCGCTTTGCATCGTCTGAGTTCCTGATCTGGGGCAGGATGGTTTCATCCTGATTGAGTGCGTATTCGGTCCGTCTATGCGTCTGTCTCAAGTTGACTCGGTGGGATCGTGCGTTCGGCCAGGTAACTTCCGGCAGTTACCTTCCGGGGACGGGGGGCTACCGGTTCAGCATCGCCGTCGGTTCACCCACACGCACCGCTTCGGACGGCTTCTGCGCTGTCGGCTCAGTTACCTTGGTCGGCTTTGCACTCGTCGGCACGGTCTTCGCCCCTGCCCCCGGAAGCTCTGGCGTGGCACCTTGTTCATCCATTGGGGAGGCTTGCTTCTTCGCCAGCCCTTCCAACGCATCGCGGATCAACTGTTCCTCGATCACCGTCTGCAATCGCTCGATCTGCTGGCGGCAAAACGTGGCGCACTTGTGATCCGGGAACTTGGTCAACGTTGCCTGATAACGAGCCAACGCCTTCTGAGGCTCGCCCATCCGACGCTCGAAGATCACCGCCGCCTTCATATGGGCATACTGCTCACGCCACGTGCCCGCATATTGCTGCTCCATCAACTTCAACGTCTTCAACGCCGCCTTGTGGCCCTTGCCGTAACCATTCGCCTGAAGATGAGCCAACCAACGCATCGAACGGGCACGCCAGGGACTGTCCGGATGATCTTTGATCGCCTGCTTCAGCACCGGCAACGCCTCGGCCGTGCGACCTTTCAACGCCGACAGACTACGCGCACGCCAGTACTTCAACTGAGGACCGGCCTTCTCATCATCCGACCAACTACCCAACGCCGCGTCCGCCATCGAGGCCGCTTCCGTCTTATCCGAGAAGTGGAACGCACCACGCACCTCCTCACAGATCGTCGCCCGCGCCCGTTTACGCTCAGACCAACGCTTCAACGCACTAGCATACTGACCGTAAGCCACCTTCGCCTCAGGCCCTTTGCCCAGGTTACGACGTGTGCGGTACAACAAGCTATACACCACAAACGTTTCCTTGTCAGCCAATTGTTCACCCGCCAGAGACTGCTCGAGCTGCTGCTCCAACGCC
>JANQFT010000505.1 GCA_028277685.1 Phycisphaeraceae bacterium | reverse complement strand
CCCCGAACTGTCGCGCTCGGATCAGGCCCGCACGCTGTATCACCTGGGTTTGGCGCAGTACCTCAGCCGCAAGGGGGGACACGCTGCGACCACGTTCACCAAACTGGCTAACGATCACCCGGACAACGCGCTGGGCGAGCAGGCCATCCGCATCGCCGTGCAGGTGGCGGCAAATGTGTATCAACAACTCAAGTCGAACGAAGATGCATTCGACAGTGCAGCCGACCTTTACCAGAACGCGCTCGATGTGTTGTTCGCGAAGTATCCCACCATCGATATCGCCGAAGACAACACCTACGCCCTTGCCGCCTTGTTGCGTGAGCGCGAACGCTGGCAACAGGCTGCCGAGGCATACGATAAAGTTCCCACCAATCACACGTTCTACATCGAATCGCTTTACGAACGTCTGGTGAGTCTGAAGTCGCTCTGGGCCGAGGCCACCGGCGTGCGTCGCGCTGATCTGGGCAAACAGGTGATTGCTGCCGCGGAGAAATTCACCACCGCATCCGCTTCGGTGCCACGCGGCGGTGAACGCTTCGATCGCATTCGTCGTTACCAGGCGCTCACGCTGATTACCATAGCCGACGTGATGGTGGAAACACTCGATCAGCCGAAGCAGGCGCTGGCCGCCCTCGACCGTGTGGCCAGCCAGTTCAGCGACATCGCTGAAGCCAAGACCGTCAAGGCCACCACCCAGCGCATCCGCATCCGCGCACTGCAGCGCGAGGGCAACTTTGCCGCAGCGGAAGAAGTCATCCGCAAACTCATGACCGACATGCCGGACCTGGCCGGCCCGCTGATGCTCGACCTGCTGAGGAACCTGAATGCGGAAATCACCGGCGCCAAAGAGGCCAACGACGAAGCGAAAACTGCGCGTCTCGCACCCATCGCGGTCAAGCTTTCCACCATGCTGGTTGATTGGGCCAAGACGCAACCCCGCTTCCAGAACGATGAAAAGCAACTGCTGCCGTTCCAGATCATGAATGCGCAGGCTCTCGCTTCAGCCGGCAAATATGAAGAAGCTGCCAAAGCCTTCCAGACGCTCTTCAGCAGCAAGGCCGGCAAGAGTAATCTCGTGGTGGTTGAAGGTTTGGCTGACACGATGTTCCAACTGAAACGCGATGCCGCTTCCGCCCGGCACTACAACACCATCATCCGTTTCCTGGCCCGCCAAAACCAGCGCAACGATTTGTTCTGGCGCAGCCAGGTGCGTATCTTCAGCCTGCGCGACCGGAACAAGCAGGCCGAAAAAGACCCCGCGATTTATCACAACATCGTCAGGCTGCAGAGAACTGCTCCTGAACTCGGTGGCGAACCCCACCGCACCGCCCTCCGCCGACTGATGGAAATCCACGCCCCTTAATCCCCCGGAAGTAGTGACCGTCTGTATTCAACCCAAGCCGGACTGAAACGCGGCGAGCTGTCCCGTTGAGAAAGTCCGGATGGTTCAGTTCTTTCATCCACCGTCGACTCGCCCCGCGCACCACGCTACCATCCGATCATGTTCGGCTCTCACCTATCCATCGCGGGTGGCATGGAAAATGCCCTGATCGAAGCAAAGACCCTGCGCCTCGACTGCGTGCAGGTGTTCACCAAGAACCAACGCCAGTGGAACGCCAAGCCGCTCACCAATGAGCAAATTGCCACGTGGAAACAGCATCAAAAAGAAACGGGCATTGCGACCACGGTCAGTCACGACAGTTACCTGGTTAATCTGGCTTCACCGAAGCAGGATGTGCGCGACAAATCGATCGCGCTGTTCATCGATGAAGTCGAACGTTGCGAAACGCTGGGCATTCCCTGGTTGGTCATGCACCCCGGGGCGCATCTGGGCATCGGTGAAGCAAAGGGCCTGAAACGCGTGGCGGCGGCACTCGAT
>JANQFT010000500.1 GCA_028277685.1 Phycisphaeraceae bacterium | reverse complement strand
TGCCCCGGTCAGCATGGGCACGTCGAAACTGGTAGGCCTGACGAACGGTGAACGCTGGCGCGCGGTGGTCCGCAACATTGCCGGGGGCAAAGCGATCATTCACGCCAGCCTGTTCGGCGACAAGGAACTGCCGCTCAATCGCCTTGCCATGGTGGCGTTTTCCTCGGCCGCCTCACCAACCCAGGCGACACAACCACAAACGCTGTATCGCATCACGGGTCGTCCCATCCCGGGCGAATTGATGTGGCTGCGCGACGGTGAAGTGGCCATCTCCAGCCCGTTGGGTGTGCTGAACTTCAAAACCACCGATGTACAAGCCTACGTGTTCCGCCGTGTGAATGCGCTCACACCCAAAGTGGACGTCACCACGTTGATCGATGGCTCTATCCTTCACGGCCCCACACGCATCGCTGAAGGTAAACTCACCGTCAATCACCCGGACCTTGGCTCCGTGACGCTTCCCCTGGCTGCGGTGCGCTCGGTGGTGCGGCAGACACCCAATGTGCTCTTTCTTTCTGATGCCAACATGAAAGAGTCAACGGTCGGCACGCTTGTCGGTGCTGGTTCAACCAATGGCGTTAAGTTTGTTGATGATGCCACACTGGCATCGCGTCAGTTACTGAAACTCACTGCTCCCGGCACCACCACCTTCCGTCTGCCCAACAGCATGTCGAATGGTGCTGCGTTACGCGCCGAGTTGAAGCCGATCAGGCACGCGAATGGTGATGTTGCACTGAACATCCGTGTGGGCGATGAACTGGTCGCCGAACGCACCATTAAACCAAACAGCGCGAACGAATCACTGAATGTGGCTCTGCCCGCAGGTAAACAGTTATCGATTGAACTGAAGTTTGCCGGCAGACCCGGCCTGCCCAGTGGCGTGTTGCTGGGCGATCCTTACGTAATCAAGTCGCCGCAATAGGCGCACGTTTGTATTGACTGACGATGGCATTTTTGAATTCCATCTGGCTCTGGGGCGGACTGGCAGCACTGGGTGTAGCCACGCCCATCATCATTCACCTGCTCAATCGTTTCCGGCACCGGAACGTTGATTGGGGCGCGATGGAACTGTTGCGCCGCGCGCTGGTCGCGCGCAGCCGACAGGTGCGCATCGAAGACCTCATCATTCTCATCCTGCGCTGCCTGGCGATGGCACTGATCGCCATCGCGCTCATGCGGCCCACCCTGCGCGGTGCCGCCTCGAACTGGATGCCCGGCTCGCATCAGCTCGGTGTCGTCCTCGCCATCGATGGTTCCTATTCCATGGCTCAACGCGGCGTGAACAGCGCCTTCGATATGGCCAAGCGTCGTGCCCTGGAAGTGCTGTCCACCGTGGAAGCAGGCAATCCCGTGTCGATCGTGTTGATGGGGCGCACGCCGCGCATCCTGCTGCGAAACGTGGGTTACGACAAACAGCGTTTCAACCAGGTGCTCGACGAGATGACCGTCCTGCCCGAACGTCTCGATCTCGGCCGCAACCTTGAATCCATCGCCACGCTCATGCGCGAGATCAAAGCACCCGTGCGCGAGTGCTATTTCATCTCTGATGCCCAGGCCATCACGTGGGAAGGCATCGGTGACGAAACCCGCCGCGCCATGCAGGATTTGGCCAAGTCCTCCAAGCTCTACTACCTGAACGCCAACGCGCCGGGCACTGAAAATCTGGGCATCCGCCGCTTCGCCATGGCCAGCGGTTCCCCCCGACAGGGCACCACCGCACGCTTTGTCGCGGAGGTACGGAACTACGGCCGCTTTGAACAGGACGGCGCATCTATCACCGTTTCTCTGGATGGTAAACCCATTGACCGCCGCGCCATCGGTCGCGTCGCTCCCGGTCAATCCGTGGCTGTGCCCATGTTCGTGCAGTTTGAACAGTCCGGCATCGCACGTCTCACTGCGTCGATCGGTACCGATTCACTCAATACCGACAACACGCATCACACCGTCGCCTACGTCCCGGCGCAGATTCGCATGCTCGTGATCGATGGTGACCCCGCAGAACGTGCGGTCGATAGCGAAACCGGTTATCTGCGTACCGCATTACAACCCAAACGCACCACGGCCGCGGGTCATGCCTTGCAAGTCACCCGAGCCACCTGGCTGGAACTGGGGTCACACGCATTCATTGATTTCGATGTCGTGGTGCTGGCGAACGTGGCCGACCTTCGTGCCGACCAGGTCCGTGCACTTGCCGCCTACGTAAACAGCGGTGGGGGGTTGCTTGTCTTCTGCGGCGACAAACTCGACCCTCGCATTTTCAACGGTCGCATGATGATGGGCGAACAATCACTCATGCCGGCCGAACTTGGCGCGCCCATCGCCGCCGAGGGTGATCAACAAGTCGGCTTCACGTTCTCCGGCGGCGCGACCGATCATCGCTTGTCGACCTTGGTCAACCTATTGCCTGCCGAACTGGTTCAGCAGGCGCGGGTGAAGAAGTTGCT
>JANQFT010000274.1 GCA_028277685.1 Phycisphaeraceae bacterium | reverse complement strand
GATGTACGCGCATCTGTTGATGGAAGAAGCCAAAGACCCCAAGATGCGCGAAGACCTGCAGATGATGGTCGACCAGGCATCGCGCTGTCGTAAGATCGTGGGCGGCCTGCTCGACTTCGCCCGGCAGAACAAGGTCGTTCGCGAACCGGCCAATGTGCGCGATGTCATTGATGCCGCCCTGCGTGCCCTGCCGCGCCCTGAGAACATCATGGTGTCGGCCAAGCACGGCCTGACCAATCCCACGGTTGAACTCGATCGTGACCAGATGATCCAGGTGCTCACGAATCTGTTCAGCAATGCCTACGCCGCGATGGAAGACGGCGGCACGCTCACCATCACCACCAGCGACACCGATGACCAGGTCAACATTGCCGTGACCGACACCGGCACCGGCATCCAATCTGAAGTGTTGAAGCGAATTTTTGATCCCTTCTTTACCACCAAGCCCATGGGCAAAGGTACCGGACTTGGCTTGGCGGTAACATATGGCATCGTGAAGATGCACCGTGGCGACATCCATGTGGATACCAACGCCGAACCCGACGCCGGCCCGACCGGTTCGACCTTCACCGTGACACTGCCTCGCCAAGGAGACTTGAAGTGACTTCCGAAACGCCAAAACAAACCGGCACCGTACTGCTCGTGGATGATGATGCTGACTTCCTGCTGCAGCAGAAGATCCTGCTCGAACAGGCCGGCTTCACCGTGCTGACCGCCGAGTCCAGCAAAGAAGCAGGACCCATCGCCGAGCGCGAGAACATCGACATCGCCATCGTCGACCTGATGATGGAAGACGTCGACTCCGGATTCGCCCTCTGCTACCACATCAAGCAGAACAAGCCCAACCTGCCCATCATCATGGTCACCGGTGTGCAGAGTGAAACGGGCATCGAGTTCGACGCCGGCACCGATGAAGAACGCTCCTGGGTGAAGGCTGATGTCATGCTCACCAAGCCGGTGCGTGTGGAACAACTGACCGCCGAAATCGATCGCCTGATGCGCATCGCGCAAGCTCAGGCGTAAGTGAATTCGGATCAACCGCAGAGGCGCAGAGACGCCGAGTAAAACAAAGCGCATCACTCTCTGCGTCTCTGCGCCTCTGCGGTTTTTCATCCGAAAGGGTGAACGTGAATGCGCTTCGTGTGTTGGTCGTGGATGATGAACTGGGCATGCGGCTAAGTGTCGCCCGTGCTCTGCGCGATTTCCGTGCCACCATTCCTCACATCAACACCGATTACACGTTCACCGTCGACCAGGCGGAAACCGGCGAACAGGCCCTGCAACTGATCAGCGCCACCCCGCCCGACCTGTTGCTGCTCGATCAGAAGCTGCCGGGCATCAGCGGGTTGGACGTCTTGGAATCGATGAACGGCGCATCGCATGATCTTCTGACGATCATGATCACCGCATACGCTTCGATCGAAACCGCCGTCGCCGCCACCAAACTCGGCGCGTTCGATTTTCTCAGTAAGCCGTTCACCCCGGCGGAACTGAAGAACGCCATCCGCAAAGCATCCGCCCAACTGGTGTTGATGCGGCAGGCGAAGGAACTGCAGGCGGAAAAGCGGCGCGTGCGTTTCGAGTTCATTCGCGTGCTGGGCCATGAACTCAAAGCCCCGTTGAATGCAGTCGGCGGGTATTTGCAGATCATGCAGCAAGGCGCAGCCGGTAACGATCCGGAAACGCGCCAGCAGATGATCGATCGTTCGCTCATTCGCATTGAACACATGCGCAAACTCATCCAGGACCTGCTGGACATGACGCGCATCGAAGCCGGCGAACGCAGGCGCGAACTGAAAGAGATCGACCTGCGGGAGATCGCCCACCGATCGATCGAAACCATGCAGCCCGATGCCGATGCCCGCAACATCACCATCGCACTGCACGCCGATCAGCCGATCACCATGCACGGCGACATGACCGAACTGGAAATTGTGCTGAACAACCTGGTTTCCAACGCGGTAAAATACAACAAAGATGGCGGTTCGGTGGATGTGAACCTGGCCTGCGAAAACGGCACCATCACCATCACCGTGACCGACACCGGCATCGGCATGACCGAGGCGGAAGCCGAGTCACTTTTCAACGATTTTGTCCGGATTCGCAACGAAAAGACGCGTAACATTCTGGGTAGCGGCTTGGGGCTGTCGATCATCAGCAAGATCGCCGACCTGTACCACGGCCGCGCCACTGTCCGCAGCCAGGTGGACCAGGGAAGTACGTTTACCGTGGAGCTGACCCAGCACCCGGGCGAGGGAATTCGTGACGATCGACCGAACGCAAATTCTGACGTGGCTGAAAGAAACTGACGAGGCACACCTGGAGGAGTTGTGGGCGAAAGCCGACGCCACCCGGGTTGAGCGTGTGGGTGAAGAAATTCATCTGCGCGGCCTCATCGAGTTCGCCAACTTCTGCGACCGCCGCTGCCTCTACTGCGGCCTGCGCTACGGCAACAAATCCGTCGCCCGCTACCGACTCAGCGAAGATGAAATCATCAGCTGCGTGAAGGAGGCCGAGGTGTTCGGCTACGGCACCGCGGTCATGCAATCCGGTGAAGACGGCGAACTGGATATCGATTGGCTATGTAACGTCGTCCGCCGCATCAAGGCTGAATCGAAACTGGCCGTCACGCTTTCCGTCGGCGAGCGCAGCGAAACTGAATTGGCCGCCCTGAAAGAAGCCGGTGCGGACCGTTACCTGCTTCGTTTTGAAACATCCAACCGCGAATTGTTCGATCGCATTCATCCGCCTGCATCCCCCCCCTCTCCCTCCAAGGGAGAGGGCCGGGGTGAGGGTGACGCCCCGGAAGGGATTGCGGCTGTTTCTCCCGACCGTTTGGGCATGCCTGATCCAACCCCCTCACCCAGCCTCTCCCCCGCTCGGGGGAGAGGAGAAGAAAGCAATCGCATCGCCCAACTGCGAACGCTTCGCAAACTGGGTTACGAAGTCGGCTCCGGCGTGATGATCGGCATCCCCGGGCAGACGTATGATGATCTGGCCAACGACATCGAGATGTTCCGTGAACTCGACCTCGACATGATTGGCGTCGGCCCGTACATCGCGCACCCGGATACCCCACTCGGCCAGCACCCCGATAAGTTCATGGCCCCACCCGACGTTCAGGTTTCCGCCGATGAACACATGACCTACAAGGTCGTCGCGCTCGTGCGTCTGGTCTGTCCGGATACCAACATCCCCGCCACCACGGCGCTCGCTACGTTGAACACCAAGGATGGTCGCGAGAAGGCGCTGCAGCGCGGCGCGAACATCATCATGCCGAACATCACCCCGGTGAAGTACCGTGAGTCGTACGAGATTTACCCCGACAAAGCCTGCCTCACCGAGTCGGCCGGCCAATGCCACCTTTGCGTGCAGGGCAGAATTCTGTCGATCGGGCGCGAAGTCGGCTCCGGTCGCGGGGATTCGCCGAATGCGGCGCGAAGGGCCTTGAGCCAAGAGCCGAGGGTCGAGGGAGAAGATTCGCCAGCTTTGTCCGTTGATTCTGAAACGTAGTTCCCTTGGCCCCAGGCCCCAGGCCCGAGGCCCTACCCAAGAGGTTTGCCATGCCCGCCCTGCCTGTTCTCAACGCGAAGCTCAGCAACAACGCTGTTGATTTCATCAACGATGAATTTATCGAAAGCCTCATCGGCAAGCCCGCAGACCCGAAGCAGGTCGAAGAGATTCTCGCTAAATCCATCGAGAAGCAACCGCTGACCGTTGAAGAATCCGCCACACTGATTAACGCCGATGATCCGGAACTCATCGAGCGCATGTTCGAAACTGCCCGTCAACTCAAACGCGATGTGTACGGCAACCGCATCGTGCTGTTCGCCCCGCTTTATATCGGTAACGAATGCGTGAACGACTGCACCTACTGCGGCTTCCGCCGTTCGAACAAGGATGCCGTCCGTCGCACACTCGAACTGGAAGATGTCGAACGGCAAGTACTCGCGTTGGAAGACCACGGCCACAAACGGCTCATCCTCGTGTTCGGCGAACACCCGCGCTACGACGCGGAGTTCATCGCCGAGACAGTGAAGAAGGTTTACTCCGTACGCAAAGGCAAAGGCGAGATTCGCCGCGTCAACATCAACGCCGCCCCGCTCGATCACGATGGCTACAAGCTTGTCAAAGAATCCGGCATTGGCACGTTCCAGATATTCCACGAAACGTATCACCACAAAACGTACAGCGAGGTCCACCCGAAGAACACGCGCAAAGGTGATTACCTTTGGCGACTGGACGGCTTGAGCCGCGCGTGGGAAGTGGGCCTCGACGACGTCGGCATCGGTAGCCTGTTCGGCCTGTACGATTGGCGATTCGAAGTGCTTGGTTTGGTCACGCACGCCCAGCACCTGATGGAGAAGTTCAACTGCGGACCGCACACCATCAGCTTCCCGCGTTTGCGTCCGGCGTCGGGCGTGCATCTCGATGAGAAGTACCTGGTCGACGATGACGACTTCAAACGTCTCGTCGCCATCCTGCGTTTGAGCGTGCCGTACACCGGCATGATTCTCACCGCGCGCGAGCCGGCCGAACTACGCAACGAAATCATGGCGTTCGGTGTGTCACAGATCGATGCGGGTAGTCGCATCGAACTTGGCGGTTACACCGAAGCCGGCGATGCGCAGCAGCAAGTCGCAGAGAAAGAACAGTTCCAACTCGGCGATGTGCGCAGCCTGGATGAGGTAATCGGCCAGCTTGCCGCCGACGGTTACATCCCCAGTTTCTGCACCGCATGCTACCGACTCGGCCGCACCGGCGAAGAGTTCATGGAATACGCCATCCCCGGTTTCATCCAAAACCTCTGCACCCCCAACGCG
>JANQFT010000269.1 GCA_028277685.1 Phycisphaeraceae bacterium | reverse complement strand
AGATCGCCCCAATATCCTTCTGATTACGTCCGACCAGCATCACTTCACCGGCCTTGGCTGCGTGAATCCGAAGGTGAAAACGCCGAATCTGGATCGGCTGGCGGATGAAGGTATGCGGTTCAATCGCGCTTACTGTAACAACCCCACGTGCACGCCCAGCCGCGGGACGATCATCACCGGTTTGTATCCCTCCTCGCATGGGGCGTGGTCGCTGGGAACGAAAGTACCTGAAGAGATTCCCACCGTGGGTGATGAGTTTCGTCAGGCTGGCTATGCCACCCACCTGATCGGCAAGGCGCACTTCCAGCCGTTGGAAACGCGTGAAAACCAGACGTCCATCGAGTGCCAACCGCTGTTGCGCGACCTCAATTACTGGCGCGATTTCAAAGGGCCATGGTACGGGTTCGATCATGTTGAACTGACGCGCAATCACACGGATGAATCGCACTGCGGTCAACACTATGCCATCTGGATGGAAGAAAAGGGTCTGACCAACTGGCGTGACTACTTTGTCGAGCCAAACGAAAAAGGCTACGGCAGCGGACCAGGACGCAGGCATTCGTGGGACTTGCCCGAGGAACTGCACTACACCACGTGGACGGCCGAGCGCACCATCGCGAACATTGAAGAAGCGGTGAAAGAAGGCAAACCCTTCTTCACGTGGTCAAGCTTCCACGATCCGCACCCTTCATATCTCGTGCCCGAGCCGTGGGCCAGCATGTATAACCCGGACGACATGGAACCGGGCGAATTCACAGAAGGCGAATTCGATAACATGCCCCCCCACTTCGCCATGACGCGCGACCGCAACGCCGACTGGTCGGTCTACCAGGAATCCGGTTATGCCAACCACGGCTTCAGCTGCCACCTGCACGACCGCGAAGCACTGAAGAAAGACATGGCGATCTACTACGGCATGATCAGCTTCATGGACCAGCAGATCGGCCGCATCCTCGATGCACTTGATCGACTGGGCATTGCCGACAACACCATCGTCGTGTTCTCTACCGACCACGGCCACTTCCTCGGTCAACACGGTCTAACCGCCAAGGGCGCGTTCCAGTACGAAGATGGCATCAAGGTGCCCTTCCTCGCGCGTTGGCCGAAGAATATTCCTGCCGGTACCACCACCGAAGCGATCACCGGCCTGATTGATCTGGCTCCTACGTTTCTCACCGCGGCCGGCGTTGATGTGCCTGGCCAGATGCAGGGTGTGAATCAACTGGACGTGTGGACCGGCAAGCAGGACAGCGCGAAAGACTATGAAATCTGCGAGTTCCGCCATCAGCCCACCAAGGTGCACCTGCGCACGTTCGTCAATCAACGGTACAAGATGACCGTCTACCGTGGGCAGACGTATGGCGAACTGTTCGACCTGCAGGAAGACCCCAACGAAATCAACAACCTGTGGGATGACCCGGCATCGGCCCAGGTAAAAGCCGAGGTCATGCGGCAGTTCATTGATGCGGAACTGAAGCGCGAGTCGACACGCTATGAAAGAATCGCCCATGCATAACTCATGGGCGCGGTGTTTCGTGGTGCTGCTTGTGATGATCGGCAGTACCAGCCACGCGACGGGTGACGTCGCAACTGAGATTGACCAGATGGTCAAGGTTCCCCCCGCGGATGGTATCCTCCGTACGCTCAAACCTGAGCATCCCCGTCTGTTGCTCGATGAAAACGGCTTCGCCGAGCTGGTCCAAACCGTCAAACGTGATGATGTCGCCAAGCGTTGGTATCGCAAGATCAAACGCCAGGCGGACAAACTGCTCAATGCGCCGGTATGCACCTACAGCATTCCGGATGGTAAGCGACTACTGGCGACGAGCCGGCAGACTGTCGATCGGATTTACCACTGGGGACTGATGTATCGCCTGGGTGGTGATCGCAAGTACGCTGACCGCGTGTGGAAGGAACTTGAAGCCGCGGCGAAATTCCCAGATTGGAACCCCAGCCACTTTCTCGATACGGCGGAAATGTGTCACGCCTTCGCCATCGGTTACGACTGGTGCTTTGACGCCTTCACCGATGCCCAGCGAAAAACGCTCCGCGAAGCGATCGTCAAGCATGGCTTGCGCCCTGCGACCAAGGCTTATCGCGGAAATGGCGCATGGTTCCCCCAGAGTCATCGCAACTGGAACCAGGTGTGCAACGGCGGCATCATGAGTGGTGCGTTGGCCATCGCCGAGAACCAACCCAAACTCGCCGCGGAGATCATCCACAGCGGCGCAAAAAGTCTTCCGCTGGCCATGCGCAGCTTCAACCCCGATGGCGGCTGGTTCGAAGGCCCCGGCTACTGGAGTTATGCCACGCGATACAACGTGATGATCGTGGCGGCGCTCGATTCAGCGCTCGGCACCGACTTCGGCCTGTCGAGGATCGTCGGCTTCCGCCACTGTGGCGACTTCCCCATCTACATGACCGCCCCCTCCGGCGAAATCTTTAACTTTGCCGACGCCAAACCCGGACGCATCGCCGGCAGTTTCCAAATGCAATGGCTCAGCCAACGCTACGACCGACCGGAATTCGCCGCTACGCGCTTTGAGTTGGACAAACCTCACCCGTGTGACCTGGTGTGGTTCGACCCGCGCGGCAAAGAGGTCGACCTTTCACAATTACCATTGGATAAAATGTTCACTGGCGTTCAGGCGGCATCCATGCGCAGTGCATGGGACGACTCCAACGCAGCGTACGTCGGCATCAAGGCCGGCAAGAACGGTGTGAATCACGACAACCTCGACCTCGGTTCATTCATCTACGAAATCAACGGCGTGCGCTGGGCAGTGGACCTGGGCGCAGGCAACTACAACCTGTCGGGCTACTTCAATAAAGGCAACACGCGATACAACTTTTACCGCATGCGGGCTGAAGGTCACAACACCATCCTTGTCAACCCGGGCATGGAAGCGGACCAACAACCCAAGGGCAAGGCCAAGTTCACGCGCTTTGTGAGCAAGCCCGACTACGCCGCGGCAACGGTTGATCTGGCCGACGCGTATCGCCCTCATGTGAAGACGGCCGTGCGCGGTTTCCGCCTTGATGACCACCGAACACGATTGACCGTGAGTGATCGCGTGGTTCTCAAACAACGCGGCGCATTCTGGTGGTTCATGCACACACAGGCAAAGGTGGAAATCAGTGATGATGGTCGATCCGCCAAACTCACCAAAGATGGTCAGGCGATAACCGTGAGCATCGCGCGTGGACCAGGCAAAGCGCGCTTCGCACTGATGCCCGCACGACCACTACCGACCTCACCCGATCCTGAAGGGCAGAACCCAAACAACGGCGCAGTCATTACCAACGGTGTGGAAGGCAGAGATCGCACCCCCATGGGTGTGATACCCATCTACGGTCGGCCCAACGCTAAAAAAGCCTACCGCAAGTTGGCCATTCATCTCGAAGACGTGCAGAACGTAGATATTTCCGTGATGCTGGTGCCGGTGCGCTGAAGCAACATCTCCGCGGCGGGAGGCGCCGCAACTGAGTTTGACCCGTGGTCAAGATTCCGCCTCAAGGGGCAATCCTCCGTACGCTGAAAAACGAACATCCAAGACTCCTGCTCAATCAGGCCGGCTTCGATGAAATCGGCCTACATATCAAGCAACATGCGATCGCGCGCAAGTGGTTCCGCGCCATCAAACGACAAGCCGACGCCATCCTGGATGAGCCGGTCACCTTCTACGATGTCCCCGATGGTCAGCGCCTGCTGATGACCAGTCGGCAAGTGGTGAACCGTTTGGATTACCTGGGTTTGGTGTATCGGCTGACCGGTGACAAGCGTTACGCCAAACGCGGCTGGCGCGAGATGCAGGCCGTGGCGAAGTTCCCCAACTGGGGTCCGATGCACTTTCTCGATAACGCCGAGATGACCCACGCCATGGCCATCGGTTATGACTGGCTGCACGATGCGCTCATACCGAAACAACAGGTCATCGTGAAGGAAGCGATCGTCAACCAGGGTCTGCGCGTGGCCCTGGATGTCTACGAGAATAAAACCGACTGGTGGCCCGTCGCGGTGAACAACTGGAACCAGGTATGCAACGGCGGCATTGCCAGTGGCGCACTGGCCATCGCGGATGAAGAACCCGAACTCGCTGAGAAAATCCTCCACCATGCACTGAATAACCTGCCCATCGCCATGAAGCACTGGGCACCGGACGGCGGATGGTACGAAGGCCCGATGTACTGGGGTTACGCCACCATGTACAACGTGATGATTCTTGCCGCGCTCGAATCCACGCTTGGTACCACGTTCGGCCTGGCCGACATGCCGGGAATGTCTCACTGCGGTGACTTCCCCATGTACATGACCGGCGCGACGGGCGAAGCTTTCAACTTCGCCGACAGCAGGCCCGGTCGCGTGAGTGGACCACAGTTGTACTGGCTGGCAAAGCGCTACAATCGACCGGAGTACGCCGCCCTGCAACACAGACAATCCGCCAGCTCCGGTACGCGAAACCTGGTCTGGTTCAAACCCGAGTTGATGGAACACACCGCCATCGACCGACCGCTCGACAGGCTGTTTTCCAAGGTGCAGGTCGCCAGCATGCGCAGTGATTGGGATGACCCTGACGCCGCGTACGTCGCCATCAAAGCCGGTCGTAACGGCGTGAGCCACGACAACCTTGACCTCGGTTCGTTCATCTACGAAGTCAACGGCATCCGCTGGGCAGCGGATCTCGGCAGCGAAAACTACAACCTGCCCGGTTACTGGTCCAAGGCGCAACGCTATACCTACTACCGCATCCGTGCCGAGGGACACAACACGTTTGTGATCAATCCTTCGAAGAAACCGGACCAGCAACGACTGAGCCGTGCGACATTCACACGGTTTACTTCGAAGCAAGACTCCGCTATCGCCACGGTCGACCTGACCAGCCCCTATCGCACGCATGTCAAATCCGCTGCGCGCACTTTCAAGTTAGACCAGCAACGCATCCGCCTGCACATCACCGACAAGATCACCATGAAAAAACCCAGCGATTTCTGGTGGTTCATGCATACACAGGCGAAGGTGGCGATCCGTGACGATGGCAAATCCGCCACGCTCACGCTGGATGGCAACTCCATCACCGTGACCATCGCGCGTGGCCCATCCGCCGCACGCTTCACCCTGATGGATCCGAAACCCCTGCCGACATCCCCGAACCCCAAGGGGCAAAACCCAAACGATGGCTCAAAGATGTTGAACGCGGTGATTGGTTCAGCACATTCACCAACCGGCGTTGCACCCATCTGGGGCAAACGCAACCCACGCGATGCGTATCGTAAGCTCGCTATTCACCTGACAGACACGAAAAAAATCGCCCTGACGGTCACCTTGGCACCAAGTCCTTAAAGATTCGCCGTCCCACGGAACACTTCATCCAGTGATGTTTCACCGGTCGCCGCGCGGCGCACACCGTCTGCCGACATGGTGGTCATGCCGCAACCAACCGCGATGGTGTGCAGTTCGTGTTCACTTGCGCCGCGACGAAGCGCCGAACCAATGGGTTCACTGAGAACCATCATCTCCACCAGGGCAGTGCGTCCGCGGTAGCCGGTTTGTGAACACTTCGCGCAACCAACGGATTGGCGGAATTCACGCGACAATGTGTTCCAATCAACACCACCTGAATGCGCCATCGCTTTCGCCTGTTCAAGTTGCTCGGTCGACGGCGTGGTGGGCTTGCTGCAATGCGGGCAGAGCCGCCGAATCAACCGCTGCCCCACGATCAGGCGCACACTTTCACTGATCAGGAACGGGTCGGCCCCGATGTCGATCATGCGCGTCAGCGTGGCGGCTGCGGAATTCGTATGAAGCGAAGTGAACACCAAATGCCCGGTCAGCGCCGCCTGCATGCATTGTTGCATGCTATCCGGCGTGCGGATTTCACCCATCATGATCACATCCGGGTCAGCCCGCATGGCGGATCGCATGGCCGATTCAAACGTTAGACCTTCGCGCGCATTCAACTGCATCTGCACCATGCCGGGAAAAGTGTATTCCACCGGGTCTTCAATGGTGATGATCTTACGCGCCGGTTCGTTCAACTCCTTCAAGCAGTTGTAAAGCGTGGTGGTTTTACCCGAGCCGGTTGGCCCCGCCACAATGATCACGCCGTAGGGCGAGGCGATTGCCTCACGAATGGTTTGCATGTCGCGATCCGCAAACGGCATGTCCGCCAGCGAAAACGCCAGCGCCTGTCGGCGCAGCAAACGTCCAGTGATTGACTCACCATACATCGCCGGAGCGAAATTCAATCGCAGATCAACCGGCTCGCCTTCGACCTTCATCATGCAACGACCGTCCTGCGGCACGCGTTTGGTGCTGGGGTCGCAGCCGGCCATCTGTTTGAAGCGTTGCACCACTGCAGGAAGCAGACGAATGTCGAAGTCGAAGGATGGATGCAGCACACCATCAATGCGAAGCCGCACGGATCCGACGCCGTTGTCATCCCCAGGCTCCCTCATCGGTTGAATGTGTATGTCGCTGGCTGAACTGCGCAGCGCCAACAAAATCAACCCGTTCACCGATTGCACGATCGGATCCTCCGGTGTCTTGCCGACCACCACCTCATGCACCTTACCCGCCACATTCAGACCCTGCACCAACGAGTCCGGACCAACCGGCAAGTCCACCCGCGGCCCTTCACCATGCAAAAACCGCTCCACATCCTCCGGTCGGAACCGCCACTGACGCCCCACCTTCAACCCTTTGATTTTCCCCGCACGCAACCACCGATAGAACGTGGCCCGTGTCGTCTTAAGTCGCTCGATGGTCTGCTCCATGGTGAGCAATCCATCGGACGCACTCGCTGCGAGATCCGGCTTCTCAGACTGCGACACCCTGCCCTTCTGCACCTTGCTGGTCGCTACGCGTTTGGTGCTCTTCTTCGTCGTCTTGCGTTTGGTTCGTGCCATGTCGACCTCCGCCGTAAAGTGTTATTGTGACTCATGACTTCATTTAAAGACTACGAGACATATCAACTCCACACAAGCCCAAAATCAATAAAATACATCAAAATAACTATGATATACAATGATACTACTTGTCCTGTTCGATGAGAATCCCGCTTTGCGGTACGATGCCGCCCCTCAGAAGGTTTTCCCCGGGGAAAGCACGCAGTTGAAGGAGACATGCCATGCGTTGGACGAAATCGCTTATTCCCACCCTGCGTCAGGCGCCTGCCGAAGCGGTGGTGCCTTCGCATCAACTGATGTTGCGGGCGGGGGTGATTCAGCAGGTGGCTTCGGGTGCATACAACTACCTGCCGTTGGGTTGGCGTTCCTTGCACAAGGCGATGGAAATCATCCGCACAGAAATGAACTCAGCAGGCGCGGCCGAGGTGTTCATGCCTGCCCTGCAACCGATTGAATGGTGGGAAGCCACCGGTCGTCGCGCGCGGTTGGGCGAGAACATGTTCGTCGTCACCGATCGGCACGGCCGTGAGCAGGCGCCTGGCCCCACGCATGAAGAAGTCATCACGATGCTGTTCGGCGGTGCGGTCACCAGCTACAAGCAGTTGCCGGTTAACCTGTATCAGATTCAGACCAAATTCCGCGATGAGTATCGCCCGCGATTCGGTGTGCTGCGCAGTCGCGAATTCCAGATGAAGGATGCATACAGCTTCCACCTGACCGTGGATGGGCCGGACGGGCTCGACGTCGAATACCAGAACATGTATGACTGCTACTGTCGTATCTTCGATCGGTGCGGGCTGAAGTACGTGATCGTGGAAGCCGAGACCGGCGACATGGGCGGCAACGCCAGTCACCAGTTCACGGTCCTCACACCGACTGGTGAAGACACCATCTTCACCAACGACAGCCGCAGTTACTCAGCCAATATCGAAAAATGCAGCACAGGCGCACGTTCTTACAACCTGGATGGCGAACCGACGGGCGAGTTGGACAAGGTGCACACGCCTGATTGCTCATCCATCGAAGATGTTTCGAAGTTCATGAAGGTGAAGCCAAAGAACATGCTCAAGAGCATGGTGTACAAAGCGGGAGATGAACTGATCGTGGCGGTGGTGCGCGGCGACCACGATGTGAACGAAGAAAAACTCAAAGACGCCACCGGCCAAACCGTGGTGGGCCTGGCCGACGACGCCGAAGCAAAAGCAGCCGGCTTCCCCGTTGGTTTCATCGGGCCGCATGTGGAAGTGTCGTGCCGCACGTTCATCGACTTCGATGCCGCTCAAGATCAGTTCTGGGCAGCAGGCGGTAACGAAGTCGACCATCACGTGAAGCACTTCAACTGGAAGCGCGACCTGATTCAACACGTGGATGACACCTGCTACGTCGTGGCCGACATTCGCAACGCCATCGATGGCGATCCTGCCCCCGAAGATCGCGGCGGCGGCACGTTGCACGCCTCGAAGGGCATCGAAGTGGGTCAGGTGTTCAAGCTTGGCCGCAAGTACACGCAAGCGCTTGGGGTCACCGTACTGGATGAGAACCAGCAGAATGTCGTGCCGATCATGGGTTGCTACGGCATCGGCGTGAACCGCATTCTCGCTTCTGCGATCGAACAGGAAGGCGGACACGATGACCGCGGCATCATCTGGCCGATGGCACTCGCGCCGTTCCATGTGGTCATCACGCCCATCAAGTATTCCGGTGATGTCGCGAAGGTCTGCGATGACATCTACGCAACACTCACCGCTGCCGACATCGATGTATTACTTGACGACCGCGATGAACGGCCCGGTGTGAAATTCAACGATGCCGACCTGATCGGTATTCCCCTGCGCATCGTGATCGGCGACAAAGGTCTGGCCAATCAAGAAGTCGAACTGAAAGCCCGCACTGCCGACAAGCCGGAGATGGTGAAGGCCGACGCAATCTGCGATCATGTGATCAACACAGTTAGAAACGAACTGTCATAAAGTCGTAAAGGGGCACAACCATGGATGCGGTGATTGCATCGGCTTACGAAATACTCAACTCATACAAGCAACTGGCCGAGCGTGCCCTCGCGCAGGTAAGCGATGAGCAACTGCATTGGCGCATGGATCACGATGCCAACAGCATCGCCATCCTCATGCAGCATCTGGCGGGCAACATGCAGTCGCGCTGGACGGACTTTCTGACCAGCGATGGCGAGAAGCCCTGGCGGCAGCGAGATGAGGAATTCGTTGATGCAAACGCAAGCCGTGCTGCCCTGATGAAGCAGTGGGAAGCAGGCTGGCAAACACTGTTTTCTGCGCTGGAACCGTTGCGTCACGATCACCTGATGAAAACGGTGAAGATTCGTGGGGTCAAGCATACGGTGCTGCAGGCAGTGCATCGCCAGGTGGCGCATTACTCGTATCACGTGGGACAGATCGTGACCATTGCTCGTCAGGTGACCGGCTCAGGGTGGAAGTGCCTGTCAATTCCGCGGGGTCAATCCCTGGATTACCGCCCGGAACCAGGAAGCCTGCGATAGTTTTCCCTCAGACTTTTTCGCGCCGTGGCGACCTAAAGCCGTTAGAATGTCTCCACAGCCCAGCTTGGGCATGGATGATCAGGATTGGGTAACACTTCGGTGAAGGAGCCTTCCAATGTTTAGCCGTCAGATGGTCGGGGTCGGTCTGGTTGCAATCATGATGCTGTGGCTTGGCGGTTGCGGCAGCGTGAGTCATGACTTTGCCAAATCAACACAGCAGGCACACGGCGTCAAGGCGTGGAAAAGCCACAAGGCGTTCGAAGCTGACATCGAAGTAGTCTATCGCGGCAAGACGATGCTGGAAGGCCGCATCCTCGTCGATACCCGCAGCGAGAAAGCCCGCCTCACCACCTTCGCCGGTCCGGAGTTGATCTGGGATGGCGAATATGCGTGGGTTACCCCGGCCGACGCCCCCGTCACCGATGCCCGTAAGCACATCCGCACCTGGCCTTACGTCATCACCATGCCTTTCCGTCTGGGTGATCGCAAGGTGATGATCGAGCCGCAGAACCAGATGCCCATCTGGGACGATCAGTTTGATACTGCCAAGGTCACCTACAAGAATGACGCCGATAAGCCAGCGTGGTCGATCGTGTACCGCCAGGTGGGAACGAACCTCATCCGCAGTGTTGCCTACGACAAAGCCGGCGATGACCCGCAGGCTCTGATCTTCAACCGCTTCATCGTGATGGATGGCGTGAAGATTTCCACCGAGTGGGCCATGTTCATGTGGAGCGAGCAATCAGGCATCACCGGCACACCGCTTGGTAAGGTCGTGCTGCGTAACCTGCGCTGGGCACATCCCACCAAGGAAAGCTTCATGGCACCGGAGGGCGCACGACTGGTCGATGCCCCACAAAATATGGCGGCGGCGAAGTAACAAGTAGGTCCGGGCCTGCCCGGACAGTTCGACGTGGTGTCCGGCCAGGCCCGGACCTACGGCAACAAAACATAAAACGGTCGCACGCTTCGGCATGCGACCGTTTTTGTTTGTACAACTTTCTGGGCACTGGGGCCACGGCTTGGCCGTCTGCGGCAACCGTGCTGTCGCATCAGCCCACAAATGCAGCGTAGATCGCCTGAATCGCTTTCTCAAAGTCGGCCGCTTCCACACCCACGATGATGTTCAATTCGCTGGAGCCTTGATCGATCATGCGGATGTTGATGCCCGCATCGGCCAGGGCCGCGAACAACTTCGACGCCATGCCCGGTGTGTGCGACATGCCACGTCCCACCGTGGCGATCAGCGCCATGTCGGGATAGACCGTGATGTTGTCCGGGTGAACTTCCTGCTGAATCTCTTTGACCAATTCATCCAGCTTGCCATCCACTTCGCTGTCGGCCACCACCACACTCATGGTGTCGATGCCGGATGGCATGTGCTCAAAGCTCACGCTGTTGGCTTCCAACACGGTGAGTAAACGCCGACCGAAACCAAGTTCCGCGTTCATCAACGCCTTTTCGATGGCGATGACGGTGAAGTCTTTACGCCCGGCAATACCGGTGATCGCGTACTTCACCTCATCGGTGGCATCGGGCACGATTTGCGAACCCGGCGCTTCGGGATCGTTCGTGTTGCGGATGTTCACCGGAATGCCCGCCTCGCGCACGGGAAAAATCGCTTCATCGTGCAGCACACTCGCGCCCATGTAAGCCAGTTCGCGCAGTTCGCGATAGGTGACGGTTTCAATCGGATGCGGATTATTGACAATCTTCGGGTTCGCCATCAGCAGACCCGGGACGTCGGTCCAGTTTTCGTAGACCGAAGCACTGACCCCACGCGCGACAATCGCACCGGTGATATCCGACCCACCGCGGCTGAAGGTTTTGATCGAACCATCCGGCATCGAACCGTAAAACCCCGGTACGACCGCGCGTTCAAGCTTGGAAAGGCGCATG
>JANQFT010000184.1 GCA_028277685.1 Phycisphaeraceae bacterium | reverse complement strand
TTATCCAGCCAGATGATTGCCGCATCAGTATCGCCTGCCTTGTCGTGCTCCATCGCGATGGCATAGGTAATGAACGTGTCATTGCCATCCGATTCGTGCATCTTCATTAATTGGGTCAATCGATCAGTCATGGAGGCTATGATAACTTCGGAGCCGTCACCCCGGGAGCCAACATTCCTGAAACATGCGGTTGACGGGTGGAGGCGGGAATCATAAAATCCGTTCATCCGGATTAAAGGATGAAACAATGCGATTATCCGATCTGCTCACTCAGCATACACCCGCGTTCAGTTTCGAGTTCGGTCCGCCCAAGGACGACGATGCAGCCGCCGTACTGGTCGAACGCGCGAAGAGCCTCGCAGAATTGAAACCGGCTTACGTATCTGTCACTTACGGCGCAGGTGGTTCGACGCGTCAGCGCACCCATGAAACGGTCAGCCGCCTGCATGCGATGGGCTTGAACGTGGCAGCCCATCTGACTTGCGTGGGCCATTCGCGCGATGAACTGGTCGACATCCTGCAAACCTACGCCGACGAGGGCATCGAGAACATCGTGGCCCTGCGTGGTGACCCGCCGCGTGATGCCGAAAACTTTGAGGCCCACCCTGATGGCCTGCGATTTGGCGATGAACTGGTCAACCTGATTCGCGAGCGGTTTGGTAACCGTTTCGGCATTGCGGTGGCGGGTTACCCCGAAGGACATCCTGAGACAGTCAGCCGGCTGGATGACATGGATCATCTGAAACGGAAGGTCGATGCAGGGGCGGATGCGATCGTGACTCAGTTGTTCTTCGACAATCGCGATTTTTATGACTTCCGTGACCGCTGTGAATTGGCAGGCGTAAACGTGCCCATCATCGCGGGGCTGATGCCGGTGTTGAGCCGCAAAGGCATCATTCGCATGGCAGGATTGTGCGGCTCGCGTTTGCCGGCAAAACTACTCAAGCGTCTGCAAAAGGCCGGCGAGGATGATTCCCGCGTGGCCACCGTGGGCATCGACTGGGCCACGCAACAAAGCCGCGACCTGCTGGACAATGATGTGCGTGGCATCCATTTCTATACGCTGAACCGTTCGCAGGCGACGCTGGAAATTTACCGAAGGCTCGGTGCGGAAACCAGCGAACAGTTAGAGGATCTCTCCTCTCTCTAGTCGGTGTGGCAAGGTGAGGGCGGGGCGGCTATTCTGTCTGGGCCATGAACCGGATTGAACAAATCTTTGCTGACCTGAAGCGTACGGACAATCGCGCGCTGATGCCATTTATCACTGCGGGCTATCCTTCGCTTGAAGCGACTGCCGCCTTGCTGCCTGCGATGGAGCAAACGGGCGCAAGCATTTGCGAGTTGGGCATACCGTTCAGCGATCCCATTGCCGACGGGCCGGTTATTCAGGCTTCCATGATGGATGCCCTCCGCACAGGGCTCACCGTGTCACAGGTTTTCGATATGGTGCGCGATGTGCGCAGCCAGATTGGGTTAGGCCTGGTCGCCATGCTCAGCTACAGCATTGTGTACCGTCATGGCGATGCGGCTTTCATTCAACGCGCCAAAGAAGCTGGGTTTGATGGTTTCATCTTCCCCGATGTGCCGGTGGATGAATCGCAGGTGCTGGGCGAACTTTGTCGCAATCATGGTGTGACTTGCACGCTGCTGGTTGCGCCGACCACACCGGCTGAGCGCGTCGAACGTATTGCCGCCGCCTGCAGCGGGTTCGTATACGTGGTGTCGCGCACGGGCATCACCGGTGAAGTCGACCGCCTGCCTGATGAACTGACTGATCGCGTGAAGCAACTGCGTACCATGACGGACCTGCCCATCGCGGTCGGGTTTGGTATCAGCCAACCGGAGCATGTGCGGGCAGTCACGGAAGTGGCGGACGCTGCCATCGTGGGCACGGCGTTGGTACGAAAGATCAGTGAATTTTCCGACCAAGGCCCAGATAACATTGCCGATAACGTTGGGCAGTTCATTCAGCACCTTGCCGGCGGATTAAAACCGTCATAATTGACTGAAAATCACCGAACGAGGCTTCATAACCGTCAAGGGCGCTCTCACCCTCGCCGATGCAGTGAAAGCAGTGGCAATGCCGACTTGTGCGGTATGCGCGGATCGACCACCTCGGTATGAGCATGAGCCGGGAGTGAGGGCCTGCGGTGAAGAGCATCAGCGCGAAGTTTCTGGTTGCAGTGGGGATCACGGTGGTGTTGTTCATGCTTACGTCTATTGCATGGACGGTGTGGGAACATACCCAACACATCACCGCCGGCACAACGCAACTCTCGCACGAAAATACATCATCACCTGAACACACTCACCTGACAAATGGTATGCTTCGGCAGGTTTTGATGGCCGTGATTAAGTCCGTCATTCTCTTTGCGGTTTTGGCGGTGATGTATCGGCGATACGTGGGCAGACGGCTACGCCACATTGCCGAGCATCTTGAAGGTGAACGCGGTGCGGACAACCAACATCCCCGTCCACTGCCGGTGGGAAGCAATGATGAAGTTGGCCGTGTGGCACACGCCTACAACGCGGTAATCGAGCATCTGCGTCGTCTGTACCTGACTCTCGAAGCACGCGTCGATGAGCGCACGCAACAGCTCACTGATGCCAATACCGCTCTGGAAAAAGAAGTCGCCGCACGCGCAGCCAGTCAGGAAGCATTAGAGCAATGGGAACAGCGCTACCATGGGTTAATCGAGAACATACCCGTGGGTCTGTACCGCAACACGCCTGGCGAACAGGGTAAATTCCTCGCTGCGAATTCAGCCCTGGCGAAAATGCTCGGGTACGACAGCGTGGAAGAGTTGATGGCTTTTCCCGTTGCCGAGCAATACATGTTCCCTGAAGACCGCAAGCGGCTGTCGCAACAACTCCTCGATGATGGTGAACTGCTCAGCGAGGAAGTCCAGTTGCGCAAACGGGACGGCTCCACCGTATGGACCGCCATCACCGCGAAGGTCGTGAATGATGACCAGGGCCAGCCGCGTTATTTCGACGGCATGGTCGAAGACATCACGTCACGTAAACAAACAGAAGAAGAACTCCGCCGCGAACGTGACTTCGCCAACAGCCTGATCGATACCGCACAAACCATCGTGCTGGTACTTGATTCCGAAGGCTGCGTGATACGTTTCAATCACTACTTCCAGCAACTTAGTGGCTACAAGCTGGAGGAACTGCGTGGACGCAACTGGATCCGCACCCTGCTTCCCCCAAGAGAACGCCCAGCCATTCAGATGGCGCTGGAAGACATGATAGCTGGTCGGCCGGTTGAAGGTTACGTCAACTCGATTCTGCTAAAAGACGGAACGGAGCGACAGATCGAATGGTACGGCAAAGCCATGTGCGATGATGCCGGCACCATCACTGGCGTTCTTGCGGTTGGGTACGACATTACCGAACGACTGGAAACCGAACAGGCTCTGCGCGACAGCCGTGAGAAGCATCGCTACAACGCAGAACACGACCCGTTGACAGGTTTGCTTAATCGCCAGGCAATGATGCAACGACTGGAACAGGCTTGCGAAACAGCAGGGGTGGATGACACCTACGAGTTCGCGGTGATGTTCCTCGACTTCGATCGCTTCAAGCTGGTCAATGACTCGATGGGGCACGTGGCTGGCGACATGCTGCTGCAGGGTCTGGCGGACCGGCTGCGCACCGCGTTTGGGGAAGGCTCCCCGTGGCATCATAAGATCGCACAGCGCGTGGTGGGGCGTTTGGGTGGTGATGAATTCATCGTGCTTTTGGGCGGCCCGGGTAGTGCCGGCTGCGTCGAACAGGTCGCTGAATTCCTGCACGAGCAACTGGCCGACTCGCACGATGTGGAAGGCCATCACGTTTTCGCCACCGCAAGCATCGGCATTGTCACCAGTGAGCTTGGTTTCGATGACCCGGCCCACATTCTGCGCGATGCCGACACCGCCATGTACCGCGCCAAGCATCGCGGCCGCGCCTGCCATACCGTGTTCGATCGTCACATGCACGATGAAGCCACGGCAACGCTCCGACTGGAAAGCGACCTGAGACAAGCCCTGCAGCGCGATGAGATGAAACTCACCTATCAGCCGATCATCAGCCTTGAAGAAGGTCGGTGCTGCGGATTTGAAGCATTGCTGCGTTGGCATCACGAGAAACTCGGTCGTGTCAGCCCGGATCGCTTCATCCCCATGGCGGAAGAGACACGACTCATTTTGCCCATCGGTCGTTGGATTCTGCAGGAGGCCTGCTCACAACTGGCGCGCTGGCGGCGCGAGAATCCCGCCGCGGCTGACATGTATGTCACCGTGAACGTGGCGAAACGGCAGTTGATGGAAAAGGAATTTGTCGAGTATGTGTCTGAAGCCTTGGAAGAACACGGACTGACCCCGGATGCCCTGCGCATTGAGGTCACCGAAAGCGTCATTATGGATGATGTGGGTGTGGTCTGCGATGGATTGGACCGACTGAAAGAACTCGGCGTACTGCTGCTCATGGATGACTTTGGCACCGGCACCAGTTCACTCAGTCACCTGCACGAATTCCCCATTGACGTGGTGAAGATCGACCGTGCGTTCATCTCCAGCATGTCCGAAAGTCGTGACTTCGCGGCCATTGTTAATGCCATCATCACCCTGGCTGGGAACCTGGATATGAAGGTGATCGCCGAGGGCGTAGAAGATGAAGGGCAACTGGCGCAACTGGTGGCGTTGGACTGCAACATGGCACAGGGCTATTACTTCGCCAAACCGTTGACGCCGGATGAAGCGGCAGAATATCTGGCGACAACCGCAGGCGGCATTTCCATTTCGTAATCATGCCCGAGGCGCACGACAATGCCCGGCACCAAGGCGCCGGGCGCTGTTGGACGTCGTCCTCCTTCGACTTTTCGTCTGAGCCCCGCATTCTCTAACGATCCTGTCGCACTTACCCATATGATTGGGCAAGAACGATGCGATCTTACGCGTGACGACGACGCATCATCATGATCGCGCCAGCGCCCAGCAGCGCCAGGCTGGCCGGCTCGGGAATTAATGGTTCGACATTCAGTTCTTTGATCTTGCTGATCAGGAAAAGCTCATCCGGCTCGAGCGTTACGTCCCACTGGAAAGACCACTCAACGTCGCCAGGGCCATCGCTGGCAGTGTTGCTCAGCGTGGCAAGCTGCGAATCATCTTCCAGACGACTGATGATGCTGTCACTATCGGTGGTGAGGTTCACTTCATACCGCATGGGTGCGGGGGTAATGACGGCTTCACCGACCGACGTGTTTGGATCCCACTGGTAGACGCTACGTTTGGCGCTGCCGTAGACCACGCCCAAGTCGTCGCCGGGGGTGCGCGTCAGGTCGATGTTCACGTATTGGAACAGGCGAATTGTGATGGTGTTACCAGTCGTGTTTTTGACGGTGAGCGT
>JANQFT010000156.1 GCA_028277685.1 Phycisphaeraceae bacterium | reverse complement strand
CTCCGCGTGAGTAGATGTAGGCACTCAGTTCGCACTGATCGACTTGCTCTGGCCATGAGCCTTTGGGAATCAATAACGACCAAGTCACCTGAATTTCGTTCCGGGTCTGGTACCGCGCGAGCGTCATCGGTTGATGCAACCGTTCCGTTCCATCCGGCAGACGTTTCCAGTTGCTGTCCAACTGCGCATTGCCGAGATGACCGGATGCGTTCGCGTGGAATCGGGCCAGCGTCTGTTCATCCGGCCGAATCGAATGCACGATCATGATCAACCCGTCTTCAATCCGCCGCACCTCGTGCACCGCGAAGATCAAACCCAACGTGTGGTATTCACCGATTGCGTTGTCCAGGTCGAACTGACGGCGCAAAGCGGTCCCGTCGATCAGCTTCGCCCCCTCAGGGAAGCGCGGCTCGAACACCGACAGATCAATCGGCTGGTCGTAAGTCACCTCGATCAACTCACCCAGTGTCCACACATCGTCGATCAGGTCTTTTTCCTCATACCGCCGCAGTCGCAGTTGATCATCCAGCCAGACTAAGCCCCGGCTGTTTTCGCTGAAATGAATCACGTACAGCACGCATGGCACGCCATCGATTTCACGATCGCCCGAAGGATCGCGCTCGCCACGATCCAACACACGGTGTGTTTCATACAACCCGCTGACCATGCGATGGCGATCGATGTCCTTGGCAGCACCTTTCACCAGCGTGTTCGCATCCGATCGGTATTGCCAGTGGTGCTGCCCGTTATCAAGCTCGATGCGGGTGATGCCGCGCTCCATGCCGGCCACACGCAGGCCGACCGCCCGATCGAGATGAATATCGACCGTGCCAATTTCCCGACCATCCCGGAACCGCACGCCCACCGCATGCATGGTTTGCGCACGAATCATCGCCGCCACCGACTTGGCGTACAATGTCTTCGATCCGCCACCGAACAACAGCACGCCAAGAACAGCGCTGATCACCAATGCTGCAGCCAGTGAACTGCTCACCGCGATGGGCAAACGCCAGCGACGTTTGGGTACGGAAAATGTGTCGATGGTGTTGAGCAAGCGAGATTCGATTTCATCCGGAATGTCATGCTGCAGGTGATCGCGAAGCAACGCATCCACCGGATGATCATTGTGTTGTAGGTTATGACGATTCATGGCACACCTCATCGGGAAGTAGTTTGCCAAGACGATGTCGCAGGCTCTGTCGTGCGCGTCGGACATGACCGCGCGCTGTGGTGGGCGTGCAATCCAGCGCCGCCGCCACATCGTCATAAGGAAGTTGCTCGATCACCCGCAGGTAGACTGCTTGTCCCTGTTGGGCGGGCAGGTCGCTTAACGCATCCAGCACAGTTCGATGGGCCTCGCCAATCATCATCGTGTCCAATGTTGAATGGGCGGATGCAGGGAAATCGAACGGCAGCGTTTCGGTGCGTCGCCGCGCATGTTGCCGGTAGCGATCGATTGCCACCTGGTAACACATACGCAACATCAGGGCTGAGGGATTCGGATGCGCTGCCACCTGTTTACGCCTTCGCCAGATGCGGAGCAATGCCTCCTGCAAGGCATCTTCTGCACGATCCGCATCCCGCAACACCCGCCAGATGACGCTGGCCATCTGCTTTCGACAGGCGTTCAGGTGATATTCGATTGGGGCCGGTGAATCCATGCTGCCTCCACACCCTCAACAACGCCGATGCAGAACTTTTGTGTACCGAAAAAACAAGTAGTGGTTCATTTCGAATCGATGGGCCTCAACGAACCGCGCCCGTGAGGTAGCGGTCGGTGAAGAAGACGGTACTTCCTGCGGTCCGACGACTGCTTCTTCACAGTCGCGGCTCGTAGGATTCAAACTGAACCACGACCAAAAAACAATAATTCAGCCAGATGTGACCTTGCATACAGCAGTGTCCATTCTGTAGGTTCAGGCCTGCCCGGATGTTTGGTTCAAGACCATGGTCTACATGACCTGTCCGGTCAGGCCTGGACCTACTGTTGTACTTCCCGTTTTGTCCGGCATGTTCTCGACGGCGTGCGTCCATCGGGCGCGACGGCGCGCAACTTCGTGGCATTTAGCGTTTTTTGAAAACTTCTTTGGCCAGGTTTGGTTTCCGTCAGGGTGACAAAAGACACCAGATGCGCGTCCAGATGTGTCGCCGCGTCCCTATATCGGGGCGCGTTTTTTTGAGTCTTGAGTCTCGAGGCTTGAGTCTTACGCGATCCAGACTCTCCCGCCCTAACACGCGATGATGCGTGGCTCAGGATTCGTAAATGGTTATTTGAGGGATGGATACGAATCAACGCCCGGGAAGATACGGACTGTCAGACCCGGTTCCCATATCGTGCGCACGAATCTACTTGGTGCAAGGGTATAGGGGGGAGGGTCTGTGCGGCGTCTCGTTTGCAGTGTTCAGCCGGCGATCCACGATCGCCGGAAGCAGGTTTTGAAGCGGAGGATCACGCCAAGCCGATATCAAATAACGGGATGCGCAAGCATATGTCTCAATTTGGTTCGATACTCGAACGCCGCGATGCGGGTGGTTGGTGTCTGTTGGTTGGTGGCATGATGATCATGGGCGTGACCATGCTGATGCCCACGTGGCTTCAGGTTCAGTCGTTGCGCGAGCATCGGGATTCGGTGATCGCGGAACTGGACGCTCTGCAAACCAAGCACGCCAACTATCTGCAGTTTGAACAGGCGGTGAGCGAAGGCGACCCGATTCTGCTGCAACGGTTGGCGTGGCATCAGTTGCATCTCAAGCCGGTTGGCATGAGCAGTTTCGATGATGCGACCCCTGCTGAGCCGGGCCAGGCCATGCATTACGAACATTGGCTGGACGTGAATCAACCAGCCCCGACCAAGGCAACTGCCGGAACGCCGACGCAACTTGAACGTCTGACCACGCAGCCCATGTCAAGGTTGGGCATGTTGGCGCTAGGCG
The DNA here is from genome assembly GCA_028277685.1 of Phycisphaeraceae bacterium. Lineage (GTDB taxonomy): Bacteria > Planctomycetota > Phycisphaerae > Phycisphaerales > Zrk34 > JANQFT01. The sequence continues at coordinate 4,323 of JANQFT010000156.1, read as the reverse complement.
GATTGCTGATCGCCAGCGGCGTGTTGAGCGCTTTGCGTCATCCGGCACGATGGTGAGGAAGACGACGCGTGGGTGACGGGTGTGATAGACTCACCAACATGCGTAACGAGCAACTAGATGCTCAACTGAAGTTGGCGCTGGTCAGCGGGATCGGCCCACGTTTGTGGCAGCGCCTGCATGATGCGTTCGGCGATGCGAGCTGCATCATCAACGCGACCAACAAGCAGTTACAACGCGTCGAAGGCATCGGCCCGAAGTTGGCCGACCAGATCACACACGGCATCGCAAAAGCAGACACGCAGCGTGAATGGGCGCTGATGGACGAGCATCGGGTTCGCATGATCAGTCTGGATGATGCCGCTTATCCAACGCTGCTGAAGCACATTCACGATCCGCCACCGTTGTTGTTTGTGCGTGGTGAATTGCAGCGTACTGATTCGGTGGCATTGGCCGTGGTGGGTTCAAGACGTTGTACCGCCTATGGGCGTGACCAGGCGGACCGCTTGGCCGCGGCGTGTGCCCAGTCAGGCATGGCCATCATCAGCGGCGGCGCACGAGGCATTGATACCGCAGCGCATCGGGCAGCGCTTCGCGCGAAAGGGCGCACCATGGCCGTGCTGGGTTGCGGGTTGTCACACTGTTATCCGCCGGAGAATAAGGAACTGTTCGACACCATCGTCGCCGAGAACGGCGCGGTGATCAGCGAGTTACCGATGAGTAGCCCACCGATCGCAGAGAACTTCCCACGGCGGAATCGTATCATCAGTGGCATGTCGCTGGGTGTGTTGGTGGTGGAGGCAGCCAAGCGGAGCGGCGCGTTGATCACCGCAAGACTCGCTGCAGAAGAGCACCATCGTGAAGTGTTGGCGGTGCCGGGACGCATTGATTCATCCGCAAGCGAGGGCTGCCACCAGATGATCCGCGAAGGCTGGGCAGCCTTGGTGACCAGCGCCCATGACATCCTGGATTCACTCGGTGAAACCGGTCGCACGCTGAGAGAAGCTTCGCTGTCTGAAGGTGAAGATCAACCACAACCGATTGGGGCGACGAACCTGAACGCCGACCAGGCAAGACTGTTGGATGCAATCGATACGGAAGCGACATCGCTTGACGCTTTGGCCACATCCACCGGATTGTCGATCGCCACCATTCAGGCGCATCTCACCACATTCCAGTTACGCGGGTTGGTTGAACGCGTGGGCGGCAATCAGGTCAGGCGTCGGGCAGGTGCAGGCGAATGAGCACCGGCTCAACCGGGCAACTATCGGCGCTTGCTTGTGAGTTGACGAACGGATCGAACACCCGCTGCAGGAAGTCAACGAGCGCGGGCATGTCGATGCCCATGTAATAGCGATGGTTGATGAGTTGGCCGCTGTCGCGCACCACCTTCATGCGGGTGATGGTTTTCACGCTGAGGATGCGAACACCACGTGTTCGCCCGATCTGCCACTTGAGTAAGCCCGCCGCGAGTTGGATCAGGCCATGGAAGAATTCGTGCTGAATCGGATCACGGGTGAGATGCCAGACTTCTTCCCACGCTTCATGTGCTTCCCACCAATACGCGTGGTTAAACAGGTCGACGCCGTACAAGTATGACTGCTGCTCGTACCATCGTTTGGGTGGCCGAACAGCCTCGAACACCCAGGGCATCTTGCTCATGTAACCACCGTTTCGCATGGGATGCGGCTGACCGGTCCCGGGCACAAACCGATACGGTGGTAGCGGCAGGTCCGTGTAACGGTTGACCTTTGCATCATCAGCAGAAGGAGCATCATTCATGGAAGTTGCGATCATAGGTCGACCACACCTGTACCGCCAGTGTCTATGATGTGTTGGCCAGGTAACATAAGTGCATCACGCTGCTAAGATTGATCCGCCGATATCATCGCTATGTTGTTCAGACTGTCGACCAGAAACTCACCGCTGATTCGCATCGCCCAACGCAAGACGCGCCGCCTTGATCGCGGACACAGATACTTGCGTCGAGCAAAGTGGGCGGAAGATGCAGCTCATCAAGTTGATTACCTGTATGCCGACGACGGCGACGATTGGCAAACCCAGGATGCATTTGTGCGTCTGCGCTGGGGCGGCATGATTGTGTATGCGAGTCGCTCTGCGGAAGAGGTGCGTTGGGCTGCCCAGCAGTTGCGTGAGCATGGCGGGTTTCGGGTTGATCTGCCTCCGCAAACTGTTCGTTCTGCTCCGTTGTTGTTACCGATGATCGGTCGCCGTGGATATCTGGTTGCCGCACGAAAGGTCATGTTGATCCCGCCTGGCGAATATACCGATCGGTTCACCTTCGACGTGCGACTGATCCGCGACGAGGCCACAGGACGCGACGTGGTGCTCAAACGCGTACCAAGTTACAAGCAGATTGCCGAACGGCTTCACCGTAAGTTTCCGGATGCTTCACCCGAAACCATTCTTGATCGCACGCGGAAACTGGTTGATCGGGTGTTGCCCGTGTTCCTCACGCGCGAAGTGGGGTTCCTTTCGTTGCTGCAACGTGACTTGCCCAGGGAACTGAAATCACGCGTGCCCAAACCGCTTGGAGTGGAACGCAGCAGTGATGGACTGGTGCGAACGATGCAAATGGAATGGCTTCGCTTGGGCGGCAAGCCGCTCAGCCAGTTGGAATTCGCTCGTCAAGCATCGACACTACTCGCGGCCGTGCATGACCAGGTGAAGATCATTCACATGGACTTGCGGCTGGACAACATGGTCATCACCAATGAGGGCGTGGGCTTTATCGACTTCGGCTCTGCCGTGCGCGTGGACGAGGATCTATCCCAAAGCCCGCTGCTCAGCAAGCTGTTCGATGAGATGATGTCCGCCTGCCAACTGCAACGCATGCTTGGCCAGATGACCCAAACGGGTCGCGTCACTTCGAAGCTGTTCATCAGTGCTCACCAGAAGATCGATCGCGCGGTCGATCTGTTCAGCCTCGCGCTTTATATCAACGGCCCGCACAAGCATCCAGACTTCGCCGGCCTGGTTGATGTTGACCCTGAATCCAAGATGGCTCACAAGTTGCGTCTGCTGACGGCATCCATCTTACGCCCGAAGAATCCGGATCGGCCGAGCCTGATCAGTGCCGATGACCTTCGTCGCGGTATTGATCGCATCGAGCGATACATGGACAACGGCAAACGCCGGTGGTGATTCACATCATGACATATCCGCGGCGTCAGCGGTCGGGCCATAGATTTGCGGCAACGGCACATCATTCATCCGCAAATACACCGTCAACTGACCGCGATGGTGAGCAGCGTGGTTGATTAACATGCTCTTGATCACGCCCACGCGCGGCACTTGCATCATCTGCTTGCCGGCCACGCTCATTGTCCACGTCTGCAGCATCTTCTCGTCGTCAAGCGGACGTATCTTATCGATCGCTTCCGCCGTGTTGCGGTCCAGGGTTTCCATTAGATCTTGCTTGCTCTCGGCGACCCATGGTTTGTAGGCCTCGGGATCCATCTCGAAGTGATCGGCATCGATCATCTCTTTGGACCACGCCATGCTCTCGGCAATATGACTCGCCACTTCACGGATCGACATGGATTTTGGATGTGCTTTGTAATCCAGATGTTCTTCGGGAATGGCATCGAATAAACCTCGGGTCAACTGAGATTCGTGCTGTAACTCGGCAACGATTGCTTGTGCCATGCTCATGCTTCGCACTCCTTGAGCAGAATTGAATATAAACGCGCGACTGACCCCGATGGACGTGCACATAACATCGTAGGCAGGTCACCACTCACGGGTCGAGTTGCGGTTTGGATTCAAGCCTCGGCAGATTTAGCTGCAGATTTGGCGTCACTGGTCGTTGTCTCGCCCAGGATGTAGTCGATCACATCCGAAGCGTGGTAAGTGCTTTGGCCGTCACTCAGGAACCGGGTGATCTCGGTTACGCCATTACCGCAAGTCACCAACGGCAGTTCACTACCGGCGTCACTACGCTGGCCCAAGCCAATCACCCCGAACAGGGCATTGCAGATACACTTGCGGCCATTCGTATCTTCTTCCTTGCCACCCTTCTTCACATAGTCCGCCACCGGCTCTGCAGGACAACGATATCCCAGGGTGCCGTCTTCCTTGCGGTAAGCTTCACGCAGGTAACCGATATCGCAGATGCGCTGGCGCGACTGATACACACCTGTGTCACTCAACGTGTCGGGAACCTGCATCACCTTGAACGGGAATCCCGTGGGCGATGCAACTGCATCCGTCAACACGTCCGCCTCACCCGCCACTGCGATGGCCCGAACCTGTCGCTTCAGGTCATCATTGATGCCCGACTCTTCGCAGAAGGCGAACGCCGTG
>JANQFT010000133.1 GCA_028277685.1 Phycisphaeraceae bacterium | reverse complement strand
ACAACACCAACAACGCAATGCCCACTACTTCGCCGAGCACCTGCCTCCGCGCGAACACTGGCGACTGTTCCCGGATTTCACCCACAGCATCGCTTACTTAGATATCGAAACCACCGGCCTTGGGGGCTTTGACGACCACGTGACCACCATCGCGATGTACAACGGCGAACATGTGCGATACTACGTGCATGGGGTCAACATCGACCAATTTGAAATTGATGTAGCGAAGTATGACTTGATCGTTACCTTCAACGGCAAAAGTTTTGACGTGCCATTCCTACGGAAGTTTTTGCGCGTGGATATCGATGCGGCGCACATCGACCTGATGCACGTGCTGCGTAGCGTGGGAATGAAGGGCGGGTTGAAAGCGATTGAGCACCAGGTCGGACTCGGCCGTACAGACATGGCAGATATAGATGGCTATTTTGCTGTGATTCTGTGGCGCGAATACCAACGCACGCGCGACCAACACACACTCGAAACGCTGCTGGCCTACAACGTGCAGGATGTACTCGCGCTGGAGCCGCTACTGGCGATGGCGTACAACGCAAAACTGCGCGACACGCCTTTTGAAGATGAATTGGCGGTGCGCGTGCCTTCACTCACGGATAATCCCTTCACCGCGCATCGCGATGTGGTAGAGCGCCTTAGAGGCTGGTAATGCTATTACGAAGGATGAACGACACATGCCGGATTGCCAAGCAGTGTTGACTGAACGTTTGAACCGACAAGGTTTGACTGCAACACGCAAGGATGAGCGTGGTTATCTTGAGTTGTTCAGTACGCTTCAGCCGGTGTCGACGACGACCAGTGCCTATCCCGGTTCGCCTCCCGCGCTGCCACATCGCACGAGCTTCGACTGCAGCACCATCAGTGAAGATCTGCGTCGCGAGCGACGCATCGTGAAAGGGCGATTCGTCGGAGGCACGGTGGGTTACGTGTTGGCTGATGATCTGCAGCAATATGCCAACGCGTTCTGCCGACCGCTTACCGATCCAACGCCCACCCAGCAGGCTGTGTACGAAGCGGTTTGCGTAGCTGGCCCGCTGACGCCGCGGCAAGTCAAGGAAGAGACAGGCCTGCTGAACAAACACATCATGCCGGCACTGCATCGCCTGCAGACAGCCTTTCTGGTTTACGAAGACCAGACCGAAACCGATTGGGAACGAAGCTGGTACGCCTTCGAATCGGAATGGCCCGACATCACGCTCGATGCAGATCGCCAGCTCGACGATGTGTGCATGGTGCTGGGGCGCTTTCTGCACGCGCACGTGTTCGCTACGTTCGAGCAGTTTAAAGGATGGTCTCGCCTGCCGGTGCGACTATTGCGGCAAGCTCTGCAACAGATGGAACAACAACAGTTGGTCCAACCGATCAGTACTGAAGGTTTGGGGGATGGCTGGATCGGGCGGGAGGATGTTGGTCTCCGCTCCCGCAAACCGCGCAAGAGCGTGTTCGTCCTCAGTGGAGCAGATGGGTTGGTGCGGTCGCATACAGAAGAACTGAAACGTACCTTTGGCAAACGTGATGTATTGGCGTACCTGTTGATCGATGGTGCGTTTGATGGCCTAGTGTGCGGCCGATGGCGTATCGGTCCTCACGATGTGGACGACATCGTACTTCAGTTGCCCGAGGCTGAACGCACAGCCCGGCGCAAGCAAATCCTGACCGCAGTGAAGAAGAGTTTCGCTCCGCCGCGGCATCAGATTCTTCGATACGACGGCGAAAAGCTGTAGAGGTTGAGCGCAAAAAAATGCCCGCCCGAGTCGCAACTCAGGCGGGCGATTACGTTGGGGACGGGCTGCACTGCAGTCTCCGTCGAGCTGCTTAGGCGTGCAGCCCTCCTATACAGTTACACACTGGATCACCTCCTTAGCTAGAAGAACCGCTTCAGCCGTCGCCGCGCTGCTGCTATCAGTCCAACGCTGATTCACAACCCGCAGCCGCCGAATTCTTCACATCCGGCAACGTCTTACCGGATACATCGCCCGCCGGTCAGGAGGTATCTGACTGGCGCTCGGCCGTCGCTTGGTTTGATCGGTTGATGTCGAGGTTTTCCCGACCCAATCGGATCCCCTTGCGTCGACAAACATAGTTTTCGGCAAGAACAGCCTTGAGTCAAGAAAAAACAATAATCGTTTTTATTGGTCGGCGCGATAAGTAAGTTGTGAAGGGGCTACTCGGACGTTGCCTTGCTCGCCGCGTCCTGGTGGCTGATGTGCCAGTGCCAAAGCGCACCCGCAACTGCATAAGCAAGCACGGCGGGAACGAACGCATCGCTCACGAAGTGCCGACCACTTAGCACGCGCGTGATGCCACATCCTATCGCAAGGCCTATCCAGATGATCGACGCTTTGGGAAACAGCTTGCACATCATCCACGCGGCGGCGAAGGCGACAATGGTATGACTCGACGGCATCCCCAAGCTGGGCGAACTGAATGCATCGGCGAAATCACGAAACTCGTACAACCCATCGGTGTAACTGGGGCGTTCGCGACGGGCGATGACCTTTAAGCCTTCTGCAAGCAAGCCATTCAGCCCCACACTTACCACCAGCAGAATCACGCGGTGCATGGCCTGGACAAAACCCTGTGTGCGAATGTGCACACGATCATGCAGGCCGATCACCGCGGCCACGACTAACCAGAACGGCGCATACCCCATGATGCGCAACATGCGGTTCCAATCGAACTTGCCGGTGTTTTCGATGGATCGAACCCAATGATAGACCGGCCGATCGATCAGTGTGCACAGCCAGTAACCTGCGATCATGATCACCAGAAATACGATCAGCCGCACAATGCTTATACGAAATGGCGAGTCGATTTTCATGATCCGTCCTCCGCGGAGTCGCCGAACGACATGCCACGGCCAAAGTAGATCAATCGATCCTTATCGAGTGTATCAACTTCATCAAAACCCAGTGCTTTCCGCCATTGCTCTTCGAACCCGCCGTACAAAAGTGCATCGCGACCGTAAAGCTCGGGTTTCGTCAGGTTTGTGGCTTCAAACAGGTCATATGGTGTGCGGCGATCACCCATGTATGGCGAGGCGCAATATACCGTGGGTTGGTTCGGCAGGTAGAACGCAAGCAGCGCGGTTTTGCTGTAACGATCGGTGATGATGATAGGTGGTTTGGTGGCGTCGCGCGCTATTTCATCAAAGTGTTGTTGAATCACAGCGGCGCGTTCATGATGACCTGTCACACGTCGGGCAAGGTTGTAATCACGCAGGACGGGCAATTGCGCTATCCATGGTGCGGCCATGATTGCAAGCGTTGCCACGATGCCCCAGCCGATTGCCCAATGCCAGGCGATCTGCCATGGTGTTTCCGGCTTCGCACGGAAGAATCCCATTTTGGGTCGTGTTGAGTCGGCCAGCCAGGCGGATACGCGCTGTTGATGTGTCGATAGCTCCGGCAACAGGCCCACGGCCACTGGCACCAGCCAGGTCAAGTAGGCTGGCAATGGCCAGTTGCCTTCCACATCCGTCATGAACGAAAGGCCGAAGTAGAACGCCCAGACTGGCAACCCACACCAGAAGGCGTATTGTGCAGCGCTGTGAATGTGCGATTGGTCGTGCCTCAGACGCCGCGCACGAATTAACGCCAATACCATCAGTACCATCAGCGGTACCCCCACCGCGCCAATCTGAGTACCGACCATGGCAAGTGTCCATTTTGGTTCGTAAGACCAACTTCGTGCTTCCACATCGCCGCCCGCCACGTGCAGATGCCCAAGCAGATGACTCACCGTCGGCCAGTCGTGTTGATGGTTCCATAAGATGACCGGACTGATACATCCGAAGAATGTGAGAAGACCGATCAACACGCCGGGCCACCATCGTCCGAGCGCCAGCCGGCGGCGGTTGAGCATCACATAGATGATCAACCCGGGCACCAGCAGCAGGATGGTGTACTTGAACAGGAACCCCACGCCGAGCACCGCACCGAGGCCGATCAGCGCGGCGGTGGGGGCGCGATGACCATGTGCTGTTTGCATGACGCGCCAGCCCAATGTTGCCGCCAACGCCCAGCAGGCGAAGAACGGCGCGTCGATGGTCATTACCTGAGCGGTGAACACAAACGGCGGGCACAGTGCCACCAGCACTGCGGCGAAGAAGCCTGCGCGTTCATCACCATTGGCCGATTCGGTCGCGAGTTTGGCCACGGCCAACATGGTCACTGTCGTGGCGAGTGTGGCAGGCAAACGAATGGCCCATTCGAATGAACCGAACAACCACGTCGAACCTGCGATGATCCACGCGACACCTGGCCCTTTGGTGTAGTAAGAAAGCTCGAGGTTGCGCGACCAATCCCAGTACTGCGCCTCATCTGCCACCAGGTCATACGGGCACACCAAAGCCAGATAGGCAATCCGTATAAGGAACAACGCGAACGTGATACTCAGCGTCGCGCGCCACGTGGCCCACGCAAAACGTGTTGGCTGATCAGACAAAGTTGTTCCGGGGGCGGACGTGTTCACGCGCAACATGCTTCCAGGGGGGCAAAACCGTGTACACGTTAGCAGGACGCGGCGGAATGGCAATCATTCTGCCCGACAATGAGTCTATACTACCCAGGTATGAACAAGGAGAACGTCATGGGTAAGTTTCTGGTTGCGATCACGGCAGTGGTACTGGTGGTGTTGCTCACAGGTTGCGGTTCGGACGAATCGTCATCGGCCACACCGTCAGAGCAAACCGTCACTCGCGTGTTCACCGTGGAAGGCATGCACTGCCAAGGATGCGCCACGGGCATTGAGACCACCGTGGGCGCAGTGCCGGGTGTGGTGTCGGTATCGGTGGCCTATGACGGTGCACAAGCCACGGTCACCTGCGCTGAATCCGTCACGAATGAGCAATTGATTGCTGCGATGCAGACGCCTGAACTCACGATGAAGCCGATGGAATAACATCGGCCAGCGCATCGCGAGATATTGGCCGAACGCTACAATGCGTGCATGCGGATAGCCCTTGCCCAGATCAATCCCACCGTCGGCGACATTGCGTACAACACGCAACTGATCCGGTCTGCCATCGAACGCGCCAGTGAACAGTCGGCCGAACTCGTGGTGTTTCCTGAGTTGGCCATCACCGGCTACCCGCCCAAAGACCTGCTGCTGAAGCCCGAAGTCCTGCGGCAGAGTGAGCGTGCGATTAATTACCTGGCGACACGTTGCACCAGCACGACCGCTGTCATCGGTTATCCCTGCCTCAACGAAGGATCGACCGGGCGATCACTCTTGAATGCGGCGGCAGTGTGCAGCGAGGGGCGCATCTTTGCCCGGCACGCAAAAAGCCTGTTGCCCACGTACGATGTCTTCGATGAATCGCGTTACTTCGAGCCGGGTGATGAGGCGGCGCTGACTGAACTGAACGGTAAAAAACTTGGTATCAGTATCTGCGAAGATTTGTGGAATGATCGCGAACTGGTGCCGCGCCAGCTTTATCACGATAACCCGATCGAGAAACTCGCATCGCACGGGGCAGACATCTTCGTCAATTGTTCCGCTTCGCCATTTGTCGTGGGTAAGCACGATTTTCGCATGCAGCTTTTCCGGAACGCTGCCCGCAAACACCACTTGCCTTTAGTCTATGTCAACCAGGTGGGCGGCAACGATGAGTTGATCTTCGATGGCAACAGTTGCGTGATCGATGCAAGCGGCAACGTGATCGTACAGGCGAAAGATTTTGAAGAAGACCTGGTGGTGGTGGATGTTGCGTTGGAAGCTCGAAGCTCGAAACTCGAAGCTCGAATATCAGAGCCACGTGACAGTATAGCGGCGGTGTATGAGGCACTGGTGCTCGGCCTGCGCGACTACTGCCGCAAGTGCGGTTTCAAGACAGCTGTGCTTGGCTTAAGCGGCGGGATCGATTCCGCCGTGTGCGCGTGCATTGCCGTGGCAGCGCTCGGTGCGGAGAACGTGACCGGCATCAGCATGCCGAGTCGCTATTCTTCCGACGGATCAAAAAGTGATGCGCACCTGCTGGCGGAAAACCTGGGCATGGCGTGCCATACCGTTCCCATCGAACCTGCACATGATGCGATGGAACAGATGGTGCAGCCGTTGTTCGAAGGACACGAACCAGGCTTGGCTGAAGAAAACATTCAGGCACGTTTGCGTGGCGTGCTGCTGATGGCCTACAGCAACAAGTTCGGTAGTCTGCTGGTGACCACCGGCAACAAGAGTGAAATGGCGGTCGGCTATTGCACGCTGTATGGCGACATGAACGGCGGACTCGCCATCCTTGCCGACGTGCCGAAGATGATGGTGTATGAACTATCCCGTTGGATCAACACACCCGGAAGTTGTCCACTATGGGATTCGTCGGGTGCAAAGCCCCCCATCCCCATCGACTCCATCACCAAACCCCCCAGCGCGGAACTCCGGCCGGACCAAACCGACCAGGATTCCCTGCCACCGTATGAATTGCTGGATCAGATCGTCGAGCGTTACGTCGAGCGTGAACAAAGCTGGCGACGCATCGTCGATGAAACCGGCGCAGATGCAGAAGACGTTCAACGCATCGTGCAACTGATCGACCGCAACGAATACAAACGCAAGCAGGCAGCGCCGGTGCTGAAAATCACCGGCAGAGCATTCGGGTTCGGTCGCCGTATGCCGATCGCACAGCGATTTGATCCCTCGGGCGCGGCGCTCAGCGACCTGATCGGCTGATAACAGTCACCTTGTTTGGCGTGCTCACGTCGTCTACACTGCGAGTTAACGTACTTGGACCCGCGTTGTCTGCGAAAGCAGAACTCGGAGTTTGCACATGGTTCCGCATGAGCCCCCCCGGCAACCCCCTTTGGGGTTTTTGTTCCTACCTCCCATCCGCGTTCAGGGCTACTCGATTGCCGGTGAAGAAACCGTCGTTCAGATCCCCGAGATGGACGTCTGTTTCGACATCGGCCGCTGCCCCCGCATTGCCCTGGCGAGTAATTACATCGCGTTGACCCATGGCCACATGGATCATGCGGCTGGGCTGGCCTACTACTACTCGCAACGGCACTTTCAAGGCATGGGCACCGGTACCGTGTTGTGCCACAAGTCGCTGGAACAGCCAATCCACAAACTGATGGAAGCGTGGATCGATATCGAAGCCCAGCGCACGCCTTATGAAGTGATTGCGATGGAACCGGGTACGGATTCAGAAGAATTCGAACTGAAAAACACAATCCACCTCCGAGCGTTTGAAACGATCCATACGGTGCCGGCGCTGGGCTTCAGCGTGGTTGAAAAACGCAGCAAGCTGAAGGAAGAGTACGTTGGCCTGCCGCAAGAGAAACTGGTCGAGTTGAAGGAGGCTGGCCACGAAATCACTTACCTGCGCCAAATTCCCCTCGCGGCCTTCATGGGCGACACCGCACCGGGCGACCATTTCATGCGCGATGATGTGCGCAAGGCCAAGGTTTTAATCACCGAATGTACGTTTACCGAGCCAGACCACCAGGATCGGGCCAAGGTGGGACGTCATCTGCATATCACGGACATTGTGGACATGCTGGACGATATTGAATCTGAATCGATCGTGCTGACGCATCTTTCCCGGCGCACGCACATGAAGCAGGCTCGTGAGCAGCTCGATGCTGCGATTCCCGCCAAGCACCGTGATCGGGTGCATCTGTTAATGGATAGCCGCACGAACCGCGCGCGGTATCAACAGCAGGCAGACGGTGAATTAAATCCGTGATGGGGGATTCCGCATTTGCCTGGTCTTCATATCATGAGCAATGCAATGCCGTCGGTGCATCTCGCTTAAGCGAGATGCACCAGACCACTTATTGATGCAACCAGTTTTGGTTCACCCCATCGCGAACCAACTGAAAATACGCGATGTGCTATTTCCGTGCTACACAAGATGCGCAATTGGGTTACGCAAAATAAAAAACCCGCGCCGCTCCAGAACAGGAACGACACGGGCTTCCGGGGGCATATTCAGGGCCGCCGATCTCTGTCAGTCCTTAGATTGCCGCAGCAACCTGGTGCAACTGACGGGGCAGCCAATGTGAGTGATATCGGGTCTCCCACGGAACACATCAGGTGTTACCATCGTTTCCCCGGCCAACATCCTTGGCCATCACGTGAATCATTTTACACGATCACCCCGCCCACGCAAGGCAAACTGGTCCTCAACCACCAGAGGATTTGTAGTTTATAAATACAGGTATACCCCTATTTCACGGGCGGCATTTCATGCCGGCTCCACATGGGCCGTGGCGTTGGCTGGGCTGAGTGCCTGCTCGATTCTGTGTTCGATGGCACTGGCGATCTCGTGGCCCTGTCTGACTGTAAGTCTTTGATCCACCTGGATATGCATGTCAATCCAGTGAAATGTGCCAACATGGCGATAGCGCACTTTGTGATATCCGGCGATGCGGCCCGCGGCCAACTCATTGTCAAGAATTTTGCGGATAATTTGGTCGTCTTTTGGGTCCGCTCTGCAGCTTAAACCCAGCCACGATTCATACATCAGTCGCCCACCTGTGATGAAAACGACACCGGCGACCACCAACGCCAGCACCGAATCCAGCCATACCATCCCCGTGAATTGTACCAGCACCAACCCGATCAGCACGCTCACGGTCGTCAGCACGTCTGTCATCAGGTGCTTGCCGTCGGCAATCAGGGTTGGGCTGTTGATCCGTCGGCCCATGCCCCACACCCATCCCGCAAGGCCAGCCATGCACACCGCGGTAACGGCCAACGCGATTGCCCCGGTATCCAGGTCGTTCAACTGAGTTGGCTGGCGCAGTCGGCCAATCGATTCATAGGCAATCGTCACTCCCGCCGTAGCGACCAACAGTCCCTCGATCGCGATGGCGATGAACTCAACGTTGCCGTGACCATAGGGATGATCTTCATCCGGGGGGCGTGCTGCATACCACGTGCTGAAGATGGCCAACCCCGCTGCCGCCAGGTTCACCACCGACTCCAACGCATCGCTGAGTACCGCGGCCGATCCGGTCAACATGAAGATGCACAGTTTCGTCCCCATCAACACGATGCCGATGATCAGCGCGATGATCGCTGTGCGCCTCGCGACGCGGGCATCGGCTTGGGTAGATGGACCAGCAGGTTCAGGCATGTCAGATTCAGATGGTGACTGCGCGATGTCGCACACGGTTGATCTGTGCGATCGCGGCCGCGAAACAGAACTCGATAAACAACACTCCCACGATGCATGCCCCAGGGCTGAGGCTGCCCACCGCCAGACTCACCAATAATCCCCCCGCCGTACCCACCACACCGAACGTGGCCGCCAGCGTCAACACGGTGCCCATTCGGCGGCTCAACATCAGTGCTGCCGCCCCGGGAACAATCAGCAATGCGCTGACGAGAATGAATCCCATCAAACGAATACTGACTACAATCACTAGGCTGAGCATGATCAGTACCAGGTAGTACAGCACCCCGGTGGGCACGCCGTACACGCGGCTACTGGTTTCGTCGAACGCGAAGAACACCAGTTCTTTGTAGATCGCCGCACAGGTCGCCAATACCACCAGGCACATCACGAGGGCAGTCCACATCCCAGTGGTGCCAACGGTGAGGGGCGAACCGAACAGTATCTGTTCCCACGGCACGGTGTAACTGCTGCCGCCAATCCATGCACGATACGGTTCCCACTGCATCAACACCACACGAAGGTTCTGCATAAGAACACCCCACGCCATCGTCGCCGCCAGAAGGATGCCGATCGCGGAATCGACTTCCACACGCTTGCGTCGTGCCAGCGCGCCAATCGCAACCGCCGTGACAACACAGAACAGCGCCACCACCGCATCCTGCTGCCAGTGATAGGCAGCCCCACTCATGCCGAGCACCGCCGCCGTGCCTACCCCGCCAAACCCCGCGTGACTGATGCCCTGCCCGATGAACGCCATCCGCTTCAGCACCACCAACACGCTGAGCAACGCACACACCACGCCCACCGCCACCGCCGCAATCAGCGCCGGCCAAACGTAACTGCGTTCGGTCAGAAGGGTGATCAGATCGGCAAGCATGTATGGATGTTATCGCTGTGACGTTGCTCGAGCAAAGGAAGAATCAGAATGGCACGGGCGACTCAAACACCATACGCTCTCCGCCACCGGGGTTGATAATCATCAACATGGCGGCGTGCAGTAGTAATCGGTCAGCCTTCTGTTGTACTTCGTGCGGAGCATACAGTTCATCGCCGATGATCGGATGATCCAACTCGCGCATGTGAATGCGCAATTGATGTGAACGGCCGGTGATGGGAAACAGTTCCACGCGTGTACAGCCATCCAATCGCTCCGCAACGCGCCATCGTGTTTGCGATGGTCGGCCATGCTGGTGGTCGATCATCTGACGCGGCTTGTTCACCGGATCGCGTGCAATCGGCAGATCAACTTCCCCTTCATCTTCATGCACCACACCATGTACGATCGCTTCATACCGCTTGCTCACGTGGCGATTCTGGAACTGCATACTCAGGTTACGGTGGGCATCAGCGTCGAGGGCCAGCACCATCACGCCCGACGTATCACGGTCAAGCCGATGCACAATGCGCACCCCCGGAAAATCTTTCTTCAAACGAATGACCAGTGAATCATGCTTGTCTGGCCCAACACCAGGCTGACTCAGCAAGCCGGCCGGTTTATCGACCACGATGTAGCGGTCATCCGCGTGAATGATGGGAATGTCCATCCCGCAAGGTTAACACATAACCACACCTACCAGACACGACGACGCACGGTCATTATCGTGCCCGCCAACACCAAAAACACAGTGGCGGGTTCGGGGATGATCGCTTCGTAGCGTTGCAGGGCCTCAATGAAGTAGTAATCGCCGTAGATCAGGCCCCGTTCGTGTTGCCCTTTCTTAACCGACCCTTCGCGCAGGATACTGATCCAGTCAAGCCCGTTGGTCAACACATCCAGGTCGGCCAAACCTTCGAGCATCGTTTCCGCGGCATGGAAGTAGCGTTGCGCGTCAGCCGCGTTCACGTATTCCATCAGTTCCAGCAATGCAGAAGCAGTAAGCGCACTGGCGGATGAATCGAGGGGCACATCGCTATCCGGGTCGTCGAAGTCGTAAGGCACCACGCCGTCGGCAGGCATATTGGCTAACCAGTACTCCGTCATCGCGATGGCGGTATCGAGGAAACGCTGATCGCTGGTGAAGCGGTACATCATGGTAAAGCCATAGATGCCCCAGCCATGCCCGCGGGTCCAGGTGGACTCGTTGTTGTAGCCCTGCGCGGTGCGTTTGTGTTCGACTTCGCCGGTGGTTTCATTGAACCGCACCACGTGGTAGGTGCTGCCGTCGGCCCGAACGTGTTCGTTCATCGTGGTCAGCGCATGGGTGATTGCGATATTGCGCCACAGCTGCGCTTTGGTCTGATCGGTGGTGTGGTCGGCTGCCCACATCAGCAACTCAAGGTTCATCATGTTGTCGATGATCACATCACCGTTGCTCCAGGACTCGATCGCCTGATACGTCGGACGGTAACGGTTGGCCAACGTACCGGCTGCGGTAAGAATGCGATCGAAGTAGTCAGCCTTGTCGGCATCGCCATCGTCAAGCGAGACGTAGCCCTGCCCGAAACTGTTGAACACGCGGAAGCCCACATCGTGGTTGCCGCCGTTGTTCTCCTGGCCGTTGAGTGCCGAGGTGCGGGCCTTGGCCGCATTAAGGAACTGCGCATCACCGGTTTGGCGATACATCATCCAAAGCTCACCGGCGAAGAACCCGCTGGTCCAACCACCGGCGGTGGTGGTGCCCCACGTACTGCCGCCGGTGCGTTCCGGCATGCGGTTGGATGCGATGGCCGCATCAGCATCCAACAGACGTTGGCCGGCGAAATTGTACAGCGCGGGCAGATCCAACCCGATGGCCGTACGATCAGGTGGCGTGGTGCCATCATCGATCACCACCGCACCAGTGCCGGGGGCACCAATGGGGCTGCTGAGATCGACCCCTGCAGAAACGTGGATGTCGTCAATGAACACACCGGTACTTGTGCCGCTGCCCGTGCGTGCCAGTAAGGTCGAGAGCGCACTACCCGTGCCGTTGCGGAAAGCAAAGTCGTCCGCCACCTGGCGCTGCGTGGTGATGCTGCCACCCTGCAGGTAGAAGTCTGCCGTATCCGTCGTGTTGTCGTTGACGACCCACAGGTGATACCAGGTGTCATTGCTCAGCCCACCCGCCCCGCCATTGAGGGTCATGTTTGCGTAGTTGTTACCGTTACGACCCTGCACCTTCATGCTGCCGCTGTCCGGATAGAACCGTGCGGTGGTTTCGTAGTGCCCCCAATCATTCGGTTCCGCCACATCCGACAAGCCTAGCGCGTGATTCAGTGAAGTGCTTTCGGTCTGGAAACGGAAGAAGAGCGTGCCCACGCTGCCATCGGCAATACTCAGTGCATTCAGAGGCAGATAGGCGTTCTGGTTCGAGCCATCCAGATGCATCATCTTGCTGCTGGAAGTGGCATCAAGAATCACTTCAACGCCAGCCGTGGTCGACCAGTTTCCCTGACCATTGAGAGAACCGGCGTTAAATGACTCGAAGTCCTCAAGGGTAGCCGCGGTGAGTGATGCAGTGATCAGTGTGGTCAGTGAAACGGCGCGGAGGACGCTACGAATGTGCATGGCAGTCTCCTGGAACGGCATTCGGTTCACTGCCTTCTCTCATGACATTGGAGCCCCGGCAGATTTAACCCCCGAAACCTTTGCCGATACTTTCCGGCTGAAAGATAAAGGCGGCGGCCATCGAAAGGAGGAGGATCGATGGCCGCCGCAGGATCGTCACGTGTGCTGTCTCACCAACGAACGCGTGACGGGCTTAAGGCAAGCTATCTTGCGGCAGTTGATTGGTTTCAGCCGCGGCGGCGAATCATCATCAGGCCACCCAGACCGATCAGCGCCATCGAAGCCGGCTCGGGTACGGTGATGAAACCGATATCATCGATGCCGATGAAGTAGTTGCTGCCGGACAAATCTACTTTGAACGCGGTGATGTAGCGACCGCTGGTGGCAGCCAGATGGAAGAATGTGTCATCGCCACCATTACTGGCGGAGAGGCTGCTTGAAGAAGTCGACAGGGTTGTCGCGTCATCAAGGGTCACGGTAAAAATCGCCGAACCGGCAAGACCGCTGCGCGATAGAACCGTTACACCAAGTTCGATCACTTCAGTACCACTGAGTGAAAACTCAAAGTCGTTGCGGCCGGTTGAACCATCGGTGCCTGCTGTCAGGTGAGCTGCATTATCGCCCGAGATGGCGGTGCGGTTGGAAAACGATTGACCAATCTTCTCGCTGCCGCTGTTGATGTTGGTGAGAACCACCGTGTTGGACAGCGTGGTGCCGAAGCTGACCGTCAGCGTATCGCTGGGTGCGAGTGTGCCCGACGGGCCGTTGAAGTCAATCACACCACCCAGATCAGCGTCGAAAGCGTTGGCCACATCCGTGGTGAACTGGGCCAAGGTGGATGAGTTGCCACCAGCTTCGGTGTCAACCGCATTCGTCTGCACAGTGTTTTCGTCGTAAACGCCAACTGCATCGACGTTGATATTTGCCGCAAACGTACTGCCAGCGATCAGGCCTACGGCCAGAAGTGTCAGTGAAATACGCATGAGTCCAAGTCCTCCAAGTGTTTTGCTTTCCCTTTGAATTGTTTTTTCCACCGCTGCCCGCGGTGCCACAACGGTAAGCATTCCATACGATTCAACTTGCGTCCATACCAAATAGCGCATATAATGTTCGATATTACGCAATTTCTGTAGCGCACAGTGCAAAAGGTAGATACGATTGGATGATCGGCGGCGCAAAGTCGTACAAATCGCCCTGAACATGACGATTTCCTATCAGCGCGACCTTTTCACCGGCATCGCAGAGTATGCCACCGCTTGCGGGCGCTGGCAGATGGTGGGTGATCTGCCAGCCTATCGCGATCCCGATCAGGTTGCTTCGCCCAGCCTGCAACACGAACCGGATGGTGTGATCGGTTTCATCACCGACGCGGGTTGGGTTGAAGACAAACTCGGTCGCAATACGCCGGTGGTCACCACATCCGCCTCCTGCCAGGACACCCCACTCGTCCAACCGGTCGTAACCGACAACATCGCCGTGGGGCGCCTTGCCGCGGAACACCTGATGAGCAAAGGCCTCACCCGATTCGCGTTCCACTCCACCAGTGGCGGAAGGCGATTCGTCGCCATCCGCGAAGTCGGTTTTACCTCTGCACTCGAACGTGCCGGTCACGCACTCGACCATCGTTGGGTTACTTCCGATGTCGGTGCACGCTATGAGGCAGAGCAAGTCGCCAACTGGTTGAAGCGCTTACCCAAACCGATTGGCGTGATGGCCGTGGCCGATGAACAGGGCTGGTTCATGCTGTCGATCGCCAGAAACCTGGGCATCCGCGTGCCGGAGGAACTGGCTGTCATCGCCGTGAATGATGATCCGATCGCCACGCAGATCTCCACGCCACCCATGAGCAGCATCGGCTTGAACATGCGTGTGGCCGGCCGTCGTGCCGCACAGGTGCTTGATGAACTTATGCAAGGCACACGCACCATCGGCCAACCCATCTACGTGCCGCCCGAAACAGTCACCGAACGCGAGTCCAGCCGCATCCACATTACGCCTGATTCACTGGTCACCAACGCCTTGACTTACATCCGCGATCATGCCGACCAACCCATCGGCGTCGATGATGTGGTTGCCCGCATCGGCATCAGTCGTCGCAACCTGGAAAACCGTTTCCGCGCTGCGGTTGGTTACACGCCGCACACTGCCATCATGCGTGCCCACATCGACCGGGCCCAGCATCTACTCAGCACCACCGATTTATCCATCGCCCAGGTCGCCGACGCCGCGGGCTTCGGCAATGCCCGGCACTTCAGTGTGGCCTTCCGCAAAGCCACCGGCCGCACCCCCAGCGACTTCCGAGAACACCCCGCCCCGCTCAACTTCGAATAACCGGCCCAGGGCATCACGTCTTACTGGACATCTTCATGCAGCAAAGTCACTTGCATGATTCGCCGATGACAGTGCTGTGAAGGCAATCTCCGCTGAACCAACTTCAGTCGATTCTGACTCCGCGCCCAAACGCAGCGCCCGCTGGGACGATGCGCCGTTGCGGATGAAGGTCGGCCTGCTCGTCTCTGCAGCCACCGTGTGGGGTGCTGTGGCAGGCATGGCTGCCGCTCAGATCGACTACCCCATTTGGCCATCCCTCCTTGCCGTACTGGTGGTGGTCTGGTTGGCCATGGTGACCGGTCGCATGGGGGTGTGCCGTCCGGTCGAACGACTGGTCGACGAAGCCAAACGCATCACCCGGCCCAATGATCCCCTCCGCCCAAAGAACCTTCCGGTCAATCGCCGTGATGAAGTCGGTGAACTGGCCCGCGCCCTGATGCGTATGGGGCAATCCGCTGAGCGCACCGGACGCGAAGTCCGCATGCTGCGCCGCACCTTGGATGACCGCGTCGAAAAAGCCACCAAACAAGCCACGCACGAACTGCAACAACTCGCCATGCGCGATGCGATGACCCAACTGGGCAACCGTCGTTTCCTCGATACCCAGCTCGATAATATCGTCAAATCCTGCCAGGTCTCAAACACCGATCTGCTTTGCATTGCCATCGACATCGATGACTTCAAGAAGGTCAACGATACGCTCGGCCACAAGGCTGGCGATGACTTGATCATCTTCGTGGGGCAACTCATTCGAGCCCTGATCCGTGAGACCGATTACGCCGTTCGCATCGGCGGTGATGAGTTCATCGTCCTGCTGCCGGGTGCTTCACTCGAACGCGCCGCCACGTTGTGCGATCAACTGGGCAAACTTTTCGTCAGCCACGGCCGAACGTTGCTCACCGAGGAAAACAACCTTGGGCTGTCGATGGGTGTGGCTTCACTCCAACAAGACTGTGCCCGCACCGGCCCCGCGCTCATCGAGGCCGCCGATGCCAAGCTCTACGTCGCCAAACACGGCGGCAAAGGCCAAGCCGTCGGCCTGTAAACGCAGGGCACTGAGACTCAGAACGCACAGCGCGGAGCTAGCCAAGCCGGATCGAAGCGCCGCGCGTCATTGCGTGCCAGGGGTTAAATCTCTTCCCCTCGGAAGAGGGGTAAAAACCCGCCCCCATATAGGGACGCGGCGATGCATCTGGAGACATTTGTCACCCTGACGGAGGCCCGGACCTGCGACTTGTGCTTCGCGACAGTCCGGTTTGTGGGGTCATATCCTGCGATGCGTCGCAATTCCTCAAGCTTCAAACTCCAAGCCCTCAAGCTGCGTCAAGATTTTGTGGACACACCTGATCGCATGGGGTATGTTTTGCCGCAGTTGGACGTGCGGCGGTGTTCGTTGTGCGGATCAACGTTATAGGCCGAAGTGTAAGGAAAATAGATCATGTCCCAACCCTTTCCCCCGGGTGCGGTGGATGCCGCGCTGCCTTCAGATTGCCAAACCAAGAAGCTCGGTGTGACGTTCTTCGATCTGTCACGGCTGTGCGAGTGGTCCGACAGCGACCAGGATGAAGCGGTTGCCCTGTTCTTCCAACGGTTCTACGCGCTGTGCGCCCAAACGCTGGAACCGGCTGGCGTGCGCATCGTGAAGTTCATCGGTGATGCGGGGCTGGCGGTGTTTGAACCGGATGGAGCTGAAGCGGCGATCAATGCCTTGCGTGAACTGGCGCAGCAGTCGCGCGAACTTGGTGCGACGTGTGGGTTTGATACGTACCTGAACATCAACGTGCATGTCGGGCCGGTGTTGGTCGGCAGCTTCGGTGCCCCCGGAAGTGAGCACTTTGATGTGATTGGTAAGACGGTGAACATCGCAGCGCGTTTAGGGCGTCGAGGCTTGATTCTCACCCCACAGGCATTCCGTTGTCTGGGTGAGGAAGCACGCAAACGCTTCAACAAGAACATGCCGCCGATCACCTATCGCGCATCGACCAGTTTCTAACTGAACGAACCGCAGAGAGCGCGGAGGGCGCAGAGGCGGATACAGAGTTACTTTGTCCGAACACAACGCCTTGCTTTGCGATCACTGTGTTCTCTGTGGTGAAAACACATTGGAAAGATATATCCATGATCGTCTATCACGGAACAACCGCGCGACGGGCCCAGCGGATTTGCACCGAAGGGTTCCTGCCCCGCAAGCCATCGCGGCGGGTGTGGTTCGCGGAAAGCAAAGCCTACGCTGATCGGCGGGGCAAGCAGCAGGCCCGGCGCACGCGCGACAGGCCGGTCGTGTTGCGCTGTGAGTTGGACTTGCCCAGGCTTCAATCCACCATTGGCGATAAAAGTGTGTTTCATCAGGGCGGTATCATTGCCATTGATGGTCCGGTCGGGGCGAGTGTGCTCAGTCGCGAATCGCTCATCGGCGTGCCGGTTGCTCCGCGCGAGATGGCCGCGTGGCTGAATCGTATCCTGCGCATCAAGCCATGGAAAGGGGTGGGGGCATCGCATCCCGGCGTACAACGATTGTCGCGCTGGGTCGAGCGTCGCATCGAAAGCAAGGACAACCACACCATCAAACCGAACGAGTTGCTGGAACTGGCCTATCAGTGGCTGCCGGATTACTTCGCGGAAGTGCGCGTTGATCCGAAGCGGCTGACCGCGTGGCCCCAGGTGAAAACCATTCGCGTGGTGGCGGAGTCCAGTGCGAGGTGGGTGGCGGCTGACGAGGATGAAGCGCTGAACTTCCTTGAAAGTGAACAACCCGCCATGCGCATCCGCGGCTTGAAGAAACTCAAAAAGATCGGTGATCCCGATCTGTTCGACTGGTGCGCGATGTTCCTGGATGATGCGCAGCAGCAGGTGCGGCTGACGGCCATGAAAATCATGCGCGATTGCGAAGCGGGTGATGCCGCGATGCTTCGTCCACTCACGCGCAGTGAGGATATGCACCTGCGCGGGGCGGCATTGTCACTGCTGGCCCAACACGATGCAGACCATCGACTGCATTGGATCGAGCGCGGTTTGAAAGATCCCGCCACCCACGTGCGCCTTCAGGTGGCCCGTCATCTAAGGCACATTGATGCGAAACAGCACCGTCGCCTGTTTGAGTTCGCCTTGACCGATCCGAACCCACAAATCAACAAGATGGCGCGTAAACTGACGGCCCATCGTGGCTACGCAAAGATACGATGGTGACAAGAAAACAGAAAAGCAAAAAATGAATGCATTTCATCAATGAGCCGAAATCCGATTTTCTGGTTTTCTCCCTGCATGCAGATTCAAAGATTTTCAAAAACGAAATGAACCTTCCACCACATCAGGTGGGTCTCCGATGGCACAGGCCTGATGTGGTTTGAGGTGGTCTAGAACCACACCGTTTATGTGAAGCAATGTATGACCAAAGTGATGGCGACCGATATTTCGACCCCTGAAGGTTTCGCGCAACGGGTGCGCCAGTACCAGGACATGGCGGTGGGTTACGCGGTGTCGATTCTGGGCGACTTCCACCTGGCGCAGGATGCCAGCCAGGAAGCGTTTATCCAGGCGTATGAACACCTCGACCAGTTGCGCGAGCCGGAGGCGTTCGGCGGATGGTTGCGGCGGATTGTGTTCAAGCAGTGCGATCGCATCACCCGACGAAAGCGCCCACCGTTGGTCAACTTCGATGTGGAGGTGTTGGCTGGGGATCGCGATCAGCCGCACGGCACGCTGGAGGCGATGGACATGCGACGGAACGTACTCGAAGCGATACGCAGCCTGCCCGATGCCATCGGCGAAACCACCTTGTTGTACTACTTTGCTGACCGCAGGCAGGATGAAATCGCCGCGTTTCTGGGGGTGCCGCCGGGTACGGTGAAAAGTCGCCTGCATAAAGGGCGTCAGTTGCTTCAAGAGAAATTGCTGGATCTGGCTGACGAAGCGTTCACACCGAAGCGACCTTCGCGCGACCGGTCCTTCGTGGAAACAGTGATGCAGGTTATTGCGCCGAATGAATCGAAGCACGGTAAGGATTTCTACGCCTTCATGGACCGCGAGACGCCAAAATGGAAACCAGTTTCGCCCGGGGAACATGCCGAGGGGCGCATCCACGATTCGCACTACGACTGGCAGACCAGTCGCATGGGCATGAAGGATGGCCAGATCATCGGGATCTGGCACACGTATGACATCACCATGCGTATCGGCAGCGCGAAGGTGAAGGTGGCGGCGATGAACTGCTCGCGCACGCATGATGATTACCAGGACCAGGATGTGGACCTGAAGCTGGCCAACGCCAGCTTCGACGCGGCACGGGAGAAGGGCTATCACCTGGCATTGACGTTCGAGCATTACGATGAGATGCCCCGCTTGCAGCAGATCGGCTACCATGATGTGTGGCGCGAATGCTGGTGGTACGCACGCACGGCAGACCTGCCCACCGACACGTTTGACATCGAGTTGCATGAGTTTCGTTACTTCAGCGATGTGCCGGAAATTGCGGACATCTACAACTAATGGAATGATGGGGTGACCGGCACCGCGGTGCGCCCGACGTTCCGCAAGGCCAAGCATCCTGAACTGGACGACCTGGGGTTATATTGGACGGATGATGCGGGCAAACCCATCGGCTACGTCCGTCCGGGCATCGCCCCACAGGGTCGCACGCATAAGCGACAAGGCACGTACACCAAATCGCACATCAGCGTGGACGACCACGCGGGTGAGCCTGAACAGGTGATTCGGGTGATTGCCAAAATCGCGCGCGAGCGCAACCTCGACCAGGTGTGGTTTATTCGTATGGGATACCGCTCGCCGATGGCGACGTTTCTGCGTCAACGCGAAACACTTCGCATGATGCAAACCACAGTGCGCTACATGGTGAAGGTGCTGAACCTTTCGGGGATGCTCGAAGCGATGACGGATGAACTGCAGTCGCGCGTAGATCAATCGCTGTTGGTCGGTCAGTCGGCCACGCTGGCGCTGTGTTACGAAGATCAGCAGGCCACGATCCAGGTGAGTGATGGCAAGGTGTCGATCCTGTCGGACATGGTGGGTAAGAACGTCATCCGTGGTGACCACGCGGTGGCGAAGTTGTTGGTTGGTGGTGAGGAACCGTCAGATATTCTGAAATTGTCGAGCGCATCAGCCACCTGGCAAGCCTGCGCGATCGCGCAGGTGTTGTTGCCCAATCAATATCCGCAGTTGAATTACTGTGATTTATGATTGATCATGCATCGGTTGGAGCAGAAACGCAGTGACCGATCTTTCGTATGACCCATGGAGATACGACCTTGATGAAGCAAAGTTTTGTAGCCGGACTGTTTGCCATCGTGTTGGTGTGTGTTGGTGCGGCGCATGCCGGCCAACCGAAAACCGTGCGCGTGCTGTTCATCGGCAACAGCTACACGTACTACCACGATCTGCCGGCGTTAATCGACCAGATCGCCGAGTCGAAAGGGCACAAGCTCCTCTGGAAAATGCAAACACCCGGCGGGCGCACGTTCGAGAAGCATTGGACAGAAGGCAAAGCCGTCAAGAAACTGCACGCCGAGAAGTGGGACGTGGTGGTGATGCAGAACCAGAGTTTTCAGGGTGTGATTGATCCGGCGAACATGATCGAGTTCGGCTTGAAACTGACCGGCGAGATCAACAAAGCAAAAGCCAAACCACTATTGTTCATGACATGGGCGTACAAGACCAAACCCAAGCGGATTGACCCGGCGAAGCATCCGCACATCGAGGCGCCGGCCGCAACGTATCCGCAATTCATGCAGAAGAAATTGGCCGATGCGTACTACGAGCTGGCGAAGCAATCGAACAGCCAGGTCGCACCGGTGGGTTATGCGTGGGAGATCGCGCGACAGCGTTTCCCCGATTGGCCACTGCATGGCAAAGATGGTGCGCACCCCGGTCCGGTGGGTTCGTACCTGGCGGCAATGGTGTTCTATGCGAAGCTGTTCGACGATGCGCCGACCGGCATGCCGTTGAAACTGGAAAACCGCTGGAAGCGCAAGAAAAAGAAACAGCCATTGCCACTCATCGAATTACCCGAAGCGCAAGTCCGCGCCATGGAGAAGATCACCGCCGAGGCGATTGAGCGCGGCAAACAGCGCATGAAGCAGGGCAGGTCCGCAGAAGTGCAAGCGAAAGAATGAAGTCGCTCACACCTTCACCGGCTTCTTCATCATGTACAGGCGGTACTCATCCACCTTTTGATAACCCAGCGATTCATACGCGCGAATGGCGGCGGGGTTTTCATCACCGGTGAAAAGCACGCTGCGGGATACACCCTGATCCCGCGCGTCAAGCAGTGATTGTGCCACCACACAGCGCGCGTAACCTTTGCCGCGATGCTCGGGCTTGGTATAGACGCCACCGATCTGCACGCAGCGATCGGTCCGCGCGTTCCAGGTGCAGGTGGCAACGAGTTCATCATCCACATATAGCACCCAACGAGCGAGGTTCTTTTCTGCCGCGTCCTGCAGATCTTTTTGCATCTGATCCGTGTCGGACGGCCGGTTGATCGCTTCCATCAGATAGGCGGTCACCATCGGCACGAGCGGGTCGACATCGTCGGTGGTCCAACGTCGGGCGGTGATGCAGCCTTGCGCGAGTTGGTCGGGCGCGTCGAACGTCGCCAGGTCGAGCGCGAACAGACTCTCCGCCTCGTTGCAGCGGACGTTGTCACCCTCGGGGGGTAGATCGAACAGATCCATCACCGCGTCGGTGTAAGCACGCTTGCCGTTCAAACCGTGTACATTGCGGCCCGATGCGGTGATGGCGGCGCGCACCACGTCCGGCAGATGCACTGGCGCCTGGGTTAGCACCATGCCCTGCCAACTGTGCGCGGCAACGGAGATGATGTCATCGCCATCGAACGCCGCGGCGTAGGTGGCGTGCAGTTGTTTGCCTTCATCCTTCAAACCCACCGCGCGCATGTTGCCCAGCAGGAACATGCTGGTGTCTTCATGCGGCAGGAGGAAACGTTCGAGTGCCGGCTCATCGCCCGGGCCAAGGATGCGGATGGCCGGCGCGGGTTGGCCGTCCACGCGGCGCGTGATCCAACCTACCGGGAATGGCACCGATTGGTAGTCCACCGTGCCGGCCCACTGAAAACCCATCGCGCGATACCACTCGCACAACGCCGTGTTGGGTTTCACGAGACTGATGTCGATGTGTTCAATACCTTCGCATTCCGCCTGGTTGATCGCATGATCCAACAGCGCCCGGCCGACACCTTCGTGTTGATGCTCCGGCAGCACGGCCAAACGTTTGGGTTCGACACGACCGGGGTGTTGTTGCCACAGCGATATGCAACCGACAGGGCCAGCTGAGTTCTCGCCGATGAACCAACGGAAACCGCGCTGTTGATCACGTAAGGCCCAGGCGGCGTCGTATCGACCAAGGGTATTCTCGGCATCCGGCGGATAGTACGCACGCATGACCGGTCCGAACGCCGAGGCGACGATCTTACCGATTGTCTCGGCGTCGGCCGGGTGCTCTGCATCAGCGGGTCGTATGCTCAGCATGATGCCGGTTCCAGTTGGGCGCGATCGCGCTGGGCGACTTCCCATTCATCGCGCAGGATGCCGTACACGTACACATCGATGAATTTACCATGGCGATAGGTTTGCTGCCGACGGCAACCCTCGCGCACGAAGCCGGCTTTCTCGTAGCAGCGCATCGCGCGATCGTTGCCGCCTAACACCGACAACTCGATACGGTTGAGGTTGATCTCCTCGAACCCGAAGCGCACGGCAAGCTGCACCGCTTCGCTGCCGTAGCCTTGGTTTTGCGCGTCGACATCACCAATCATGATGCCGAACCCAGCCCGACGGGCGTGCGGCTTGCCCAGGTGCAGTCCACAGCTACCGATCAGACGATCGTCTTCGCTGACGACGATACCGAAGTTGTAGTGCTTGTCATCTTTGCCCAGGTTGTCGATCCATTCACGCTCACGACAAACGTTGGTGGGCGGACGATGAGAAAGCGTCGACCAGATGCGCGGATCGTTGATCCACTGGCGCAACTTCGGTTCGTCGTTCGGTTCGATGGGCCTGAAATGAATCCGTTCGCCCTGGTAGTACACGATGGACATGTCGCACCTCGCTTTCATGCGTGCTGTGCGCCGGGCTGGGCGGTGCCCGACATCACTCAATAAAGAAAAGCCCTGCGGTTTTGGCTAACCGCAGGGCTTTGACGTTTACTCAACACGTTCAAAGAAAACCTACGGTTTGCACCTCGTACCGCGATTAATCAGTATCGGGCGCACCTCAACATAACCACAGCGCACCTGCTTGGCGGTGGTATGATGCTTGGTCATGTTGGTTTGCGATTGACGCATGATTCGTGCGTTCCTTCTGCTTAGCCCGATCGACAGGCAAGGCGGGAAGCTTAACACACGATCGGATGATGTCAACGGGAAACTTGAGGATTGACGGATGATCGCGCGAATATCAGCGCGGGTCGTACCAGTCGACGGTGGGGGCCTGCCCGCCGGTTTGTTGCCAGGTGTTGGTAAATGGATGGGTGGCTGCGTGACCATCGGTGAACACGTAGTTGGCCTTGGTGTTGTGCCGGGTGTGGATGATGGTTTTGGGTTGGGCGGTGGCGCTGTCCCACTGACGGTCCTGCATCATCATGCTGGCCACGGCGGGCGGCGAACCCCAGTACATGGGCATGAAGTGGTCCATGGCCGTATTCTCGATGAGTTCGGCCGCGATAATCGTTTGCGAGGGATTGAAAATCTGCGATGGCTTGATGCCGTTGTACGGCGGGTGGTTCGGCGTGAAGTAGGCGTTGATGCCGTATGAACCGGGGCGGGCCATCATGGCGTTCCAGTTCGTGCTGCGATCGGAAGGACAGCGATAAGCGTCGAGTTGGTCGACCAGTTTGCGCGTCAGGTAGATCCACGACGTTTCCGGCGGCGCAGTCATGGGCATGCGCGCGGTGGGGTAATGGTTGTTCGGATCGCTGTCGGCATACATCTGCATGACCAGCGCAATGGTGCGCGTGTGCGAAAGGCATCGCACGGTCTGTGCCGCGGCACGGGCCTGGCTTAGGGCTGGGGTCAGCACGCCAATCAGCAACGCGATGATGGCCACCACCACCAACAATTCGACCAAAGTAAAGGCCGACGGACGAAACGAT
The DNA here is from genome assembly GCA_028277685.1 of Phycisphaeraceae bacterium. Classification (GTDB taxonomy): domain Bacteria; phylum Planctomycetota; class Phycisphaerae; order Phycisphaerales; family Zrk34; genus JANQFT01. Next base: position 8,610 of record JANQFT010000133.1, on the reverse strand, counting down.
CGTGAATACATCAGTGGAGACTCCCGTTGAGGTCGTCCCACTGTAGCGCTGGTGAATACGATTGGCCTATCTGCTCACGAACAACTTCCTGGTTGATGGTTCGGGCAGATCAGATGGCTGCCCAGATGCACAGCCAGATGACAGCGATGACCATGGCGACCAGGGCGACATCGACAAGGAAGCTAGCCAAACGCCCGCCGAGGCCTTCATGACGTTCGGCAAACGCTTGGTAGGCCAGGCGCAGATTATGCCAGGAGCGGTGTCGGGGTGGTGTGGTGGGTGAAGGTGTAACGGACGACATGGCGTTCTCCTTCATCGGTGGTGGGCCGATCGTGCAGCAAACACGGCTGCATCGTTCACCTTTGCTGTCCACTCCGTTTACGGAAGATCGAGCCTTGGCGATGCATGAATGTCGGCTCGGTCTCTCATCTGAATCGGCAAAGCATCTAACTATTTCTTAACTTTACATTAGCATTTTACTAACATGTCTGCGGGCTTGTCCACGAATAACAATGTTAGTTTTTGCGGGGGCATTGCTGGCAAGTCATGGCACAGAATAGAGATGTGCCCAACGTGCCCATGCGCTTCACTTGTTGCAGGCCGGAGAGGGTCAGGTCGGTTGAGTGTTTGTTTCCTGCAGCCGCAGATGGTGGGCGATGGCCTGGTTGAAGTCAGTGAAGTCAAGCTTGCTGAACAGGCGGGCCAGTCTGGGGTCGAACTGCGAACCGGCACAGCGCGCGATTTCTGTCAACACCTGTTCGCGCGACAGTGCGGTGCGATAAGAACGATTAGAACTCATGGCGTCGAACGTGTCGGCCAGGGCGATGATTCGACCGAACAACGGGATGTTTTCGCCGACCAATCGTTCGGGGTAGCCGGTGCCATCGTAGCGCTCATGATGGTAGAGCACACCGGGCAGCACATCGTCCATCATGGGGATGTCTTTAAGGATGCGATGACCGATGATGGGGTGCTCTCTGATGGTGGTGAATTCATCGGCCGTGAGTTTGCCGGGTTTGCAGAGTACCGATTCGGGGATGCCGATTTTTCCGATGTCGTGCATCAGACCCGCAATGCGCACCCGGTCGGCCGAGCGACGATCCAAACCCAGCGCCCGCGCCAGTTGATGCGCCAACATGCCCACGCGTTCGCTGTGACCACACGTGTACGGATCTTTCGCATCAATCGATGAAGTGAGTGCTCGCAGGGTACCAAGGAACATGCGATGCTGATCCTGGAAGCGGCTGATGTTCTCGTGAAACACGCCCAGGAAATCTGCGGTCGCGCTGATGAACTGCGTTTCTTCACTGCTGACATCCGGGTCATCGCCCTGCTTGTTGCCGGCAAGCAAAGCACCGACCACCACGTCGCCATGCGCGATCGGTTCGAGAATCACTTCGGATTCCACATAGTCTGCCAGGGGTGATTGGCAGGGCGAAAGCAGTTGGGCGTGCGTGGCGCTTCGGTCCATCTCGTTATCGATCAGTTCGCAAAGCGTGTCACGGAAGGAATTGATTTCGCCGGCCACGATCAGCCGATCGCGCAGCGTGTTCACCGCCTTCTCGCAATCGATAAACCGCAACGCCACCCACGCAAACGGAAGAACGATCTGCAATTCACGGCTGATCGATCCCATCACGTCCAGTGTGTCATCCGTGCTGTTGACGTACCGCGCCACTTTGAAAAGGGTGCTGGTTTGCTCGTAGGCGTCAGCCAGACGATCGGCGAACAGGTCGATCGCTTGTCCGTCATCGGCCATGGTCTGGGTGTCTGTGGCCATCCAGTTGAGCACTTGCTGAAGCGATTGCATTTCTTCGTGCGTGTGTCGCGCCCACGGTTGGAGCGGCTGATGCCACTGGCCGGATTGCAGGGCCACGTCTGCCGCGATGGCTTGTGACCATTCCTGTTCTAATGCGCGTGAACCAAGCGCTGCGACGATGTGGAAGTTTGTTCGACCGCCTCCTGCACCCACGGCCAGCAGCCAGCTATCAGGGAAGGGTGATGACATGGCAGGTTGTTCACCCCTTGCCACGCGCTGCGCGAGCCGTTGAACCAGGGATGTCCATTGCTTTGCGCCCCACCAACGTTCGACCACACCGGTGCCGGTTGGGCCGACCTGGATGCTGCCATCCGGCGCGCAGATCCATAACGCCAGGTGCAGTGATGCACAACGCTGAGCGAAAGTATCCTGCGTGATGCTCTGGTCGTGTAGCGCCGCAACGCTATCCATGACGCATTCCTTCGGTGGCCGCCGATCCTGCGAGTTCCTCCTGCACGTGCTTGACCAGCTCGCGTGCGCTGAAGGGTTTATCTTTCAACAGCCGGATGTTGGTGCGCGCCAGTTCCGCGGCGGAAATTTTGTGACCACGTGCGGTCAGCATGATGAGGGGGATGTCCGCGGTATCACTGGATTCCTTGAGGCGCATGGCCATATCCAGACCGCTGCCCTGGGGCATCTGAAAGTCGGTGAGGATCAGGGCCGGCTGATGCTCGCGCGCCAGGTTGAAACCTTCCTTACCACTTCGACCGGTGACGACCGTGAATCCGCAGGACTCAAACTTCCGCTTGAGCACATGGATCACGTGCACTTCATCATCAACAATCAGAATCGTCACAGACATCAACTCGCATCCCATGCCTGAACGAACACGTTCGCGCATGAACAACGCGGTCATCGCGCAATACAGTTAGTTCATTAGATATTTCGGATAAACCCGTAGGCAGCTTAATCCCTTGATGGTGCGCAACATCAAGCAATCACGGTGTGTTACGAGCGCACGAAGGTGATTGAGTGCCCCCTCGAAACAGCCGATGAAGTTTTTCATGGGTTCAGCCAGCACAGACCGCGTGTTATCGGAGCAGATGACGCCAGCCTCACCAGGTCAACGAGCGACCTTGTTCGCGGCCCTGAATGGTGATCACATCACCATTGCCCGCCCGGTGCTTATCGCCACCGCTGCGGTGGTGGTTTGTCTGATGGTTGCTGCATGGTGGGCGCGGCGTACAGGCGATATTTCGGTGGCTCTACTCATTGTTGCGGTGCCATCCCTGATAGTGGTCATGATGTTGTATCGATGGGTGCGCGATCGTCTGCGTGGGTTGGCGGCGGTGGCTTCAGCTTTGTCAGACTACGAGCAGGGTATCTCCGCCATCGCCTCTTTACGTGTTGCCAGTTCATTTGGACCGGAGGCGATCGCGTGGAATCGATTGCTGGATGAAATCGATGAACACCGAAAGCAGGCCGCGCTGAGTCAGACGCGCGATTCACTCGACCAGCGTGCTCATCGTTCGCCTGGTCTTGATGAAGCTTGCGCTGCGATGACCTATGGCGTGCTGCTGGTCGACCCTCAACTGAACACGTACTACGCCAATGGTGCGGCTGCGGGCTATCTCGGTACGGCTCATCAGAGTCTTCCCGGTACGCCGTTGGGTGAATTGATTGATGATGAGCAACTGCTTCAGATGGTTTCCAAGGTGGCGTGTGGACAGATGCGCCGCCGTGTGGTTTATGAGTTGGTGCGTGGAACCACGGAAGAACCCAATGTGCTTCGGGTGACGGTGCGTCCGGTGCGGGTGACGGACAGTGCACAGGCATTGGTGATGATTGAAGATGTGACCCAGCAGCGCGTGGCGGATGAATCGCGCAACGCGTTCATTGCTCAGGCCGTCCATGAACTTCACACGCCTTTGACCAACATCAAGCTGTATGCCGAGGAACTGCTGGACGAGAGCGAAGACCACACAAATCACGCCGGTTCAATCAACTTCATCAATCGCGAGACGGGCCGTTTGGAGCGCATCATCAGTGATATGTTGTGCGTTGCCGAACTGGAAGCCGGCGCGCGCGATGCGAATTTGGATGATGTGCCACTGGCGTCCATCATCACACAACTGCGCACCGACTATCAGCCGCAGGCCGATGAACACAACGTTGAACTGTCGTTCGATCTGCCACCTAAGTGGCCGGTGTTGCGTGGTGACCGGGGAAAGATCGAAATGGTGCTGCATAATCTGTTGGGCAACGCGATCAAGTACACACCGGCTGGCGGACGCATCTGCGTGACGGTTGAACCAGCGAGTGATCACGTATCGATTGAAGTGGCTGACACCGGCCTGGGCATCTCGCCTGATCATCAACTGCGCATCTTCGAGCGTTTCTATCGCGCTGATGATAAACGCATCAACGATATTCCCGGTTCGGGGTTGGGGCTTGCCTTGTCTCGCGATGTTGCCCGCCTGCACGGTGGAGATGTGACCTGCGATTCGGAATTGAACAAGGGCAGCCGATTCACTTTCACGCTTCCCACGAATTACGCCGCGGGGGAATAAACGATGCAGATGCAAAGCGACATGAAGGGCGCGGTGACCGTGCTGAAGTTGGCCGAACCGCTTACGCAGCAGAACGCGGATGACTTCATGGCCGCGGTACGCAACGCATCTGAACGTGGATACGGCCGGGTCGTGCTCGACACTTCGGCGATGGCTTTCGTCGACAGCCGCGGATTGGAATCGTTGGTCGAACTCGCGCGAGAAATGGAAAACGCCGGACGCGTGCTCAAACTCTGCGCTTCCACTTCCACCTTGCGCGAAGTATTTAACCTGACCGGCCTGGATGATCGTTTTGAACTGTTTGAAGATGCCACCGATGCAGCGAGGAGTTTCCTGTGAACGAGCAGGCCAAATCGCTTCGCATCGGTGATGCACTGATCGAAGACGGCCACATCACTGAAGAACAGCTTCACCAGGCATTGCTGGTGCAGAAAGCGACCAGTCAACGGCTTGGTGAATTGCTCGTCGAACAGGGCGTGGTCAGTTCAGCGGTGCTGGTGCGCACGCTGGGCACGCGGTTGGGTATCGCAGCATGCCAGATACGTCACGGCGTGATCGATCCCATGGTGTTCGATCTCGTGGGCGCTGATGAAGCCGAACGCTTGACGGTCATTCCGCTGTTCCGCGTGCACGATACGTTGACGGTGGCCATGGCCGAACCGCAATCGCTGCCGACCATCGATCACCTGCAGTCGATGGTGGGTTTGAAGATTCGCCCGGTGCTCGCCCTGGAAGCCAACATCCGCGAGTTCATCAAGAAGTTTGCGGAAGGTGATCGCGATGTCGATGCCTTTCTCAGTTCGTTATCTGAATCTGATGTTCAGGTGGTTGAGAAGGAGGCCGTCGCTGATGATGTGATTGCCGACCTTGACCGGATGGTCGAGGGCAGTCCGATCGTCAACCTGGTGAATGTGATGCTGCTGACCGCCGTGCGCGATGGAGCCAGTGACATTCACGTCGAGCCGGATCGCAACGGCACGCGCGTGCGCTATCGCATCGATGGTGTACTGCGCGACCTGATGAAGCCGCCCACTGGTATGCACGCCTCGATCACGTCACGATTGAAGGTGATTGGCCGCATGGACATCGCGGAAAAGCGTCTGCCGCAGGAAGGTCGTATTCGCATCGTGGCAGAAGGTCGTGAAATCGACATCCGTGCTTCGAGCATGCCGACACTGCTAGGTGAAAAACTGGTGTTGCGTATTCTCGATAAGAGCAACCTGCACGTGCGTCTGGAAGATCTGGGTTTTCGCGAGACGATTCTGGAAACGGTCAATCGCATGCTGCGTCAGCCGCATGGGTTGGTGCTGGTCACCGGACCAACCGGCAGCGGCAAGACCACCACGTTGTACTCCGCGCTCGACCTGTTGCGCAGCCCCGAGTTGAACATGGTGACGGTGGAAGACCCCGTCGAATATCAACTCGACATGGTGAATCAGATTCAGGTGCAGGACAGCATCGGCATGACATTCGCCCGCGCATTGCGCAGCATCCTGCGGCAAGACCCGGATGTCATCATGGTGGGTGAGATTCGCGATGAAGATACCGCGCGCGTGGCCGTGCAGGCTGCGCTTACCGGTCACCTGGTGCTGGCCACCTTGCATACCAACGATGCGCCGGGTGCGATCGGCCGGTTGCTTGATATGAACATTGAACCGTATCTGCTGTCCGGAGCGATTAACGGAGTGATCGCCCAGCGCTTAGCGCGCATTGCATGTCCTTCGTGCGTGACCAAGTACTATCCGGATGAGCGCGTGCTGGAAGACGCCGGCATCCCCGAACGTGCGGGGCGTGCCTTTCGCAAGGGCGGCGGATGCACACGTTGCCACAACAGTGGTTACATCGGGCGTCGCGGGGTGTACCAGGTCATGGAAGTCTCACCGGCTTTACGTCGTTTGATTCACCGTGCTGCCCCGCCACATGAGTTGCGTGAGCAGGTCACCCGCGATGGTGGACTGACTTTGCGTGAAGAGGGTGTGCTGATGGCCACCGAAGGCCACACCAGTCTCGAAGAAATCATTCGTGTGACGCAAGATGATGAAACGGTTGAGCCGCATGAAATGCCGCGCACGCAGGAGGAAGCCGCGTGAAACTGGCGTATGAAGCCTGCGATAAATCCGGCGCTTCGGTCAGCGCCACGATTGAAGCCGAATCGTCGGCCGAGGCTGTCGAACGCTTGCGTCGCGAAGGTTTGTTCGTGGTGCAAATCGGCGCGGTCGGGGCATCAGGTGTTTCCGCGGCCAAGAAGTCAGGCAGCCGTATGGGCGGTTCGCATGCCAAGCGGATCATGACGTTCACCCGGCAGCTTCAGTTACTGATTTCAACCGGCACGCCAATTGTCCAGGCACTCGAATCAGTGGAGCGCCAGGCCAGCAGTGATGCATGGGGTCGCGTGTTGCGCTGGGTACGGGCAACCGTCGAAGGTGGTGCGCCGCTGTCTGAGGCATTGCGACAACATCCGCGCCATTTTGATCCAATCTATTGCAGTCTGATCGCAGCCGGCGAAACCGCAGGCAAGCTGCCGCCCATCCTCGCCCGTTTGGCGCTGCTCACCCGCAAGCAGGCGCAGGTTCGCAGTGCGATTCTTGGGGCGATGGTTTATCCCGGTGTGTTGATCACCATCGGCGGTTGCGTGTTGCTGACCATGATGATGGTGGTACTGCCGCGGTTCGAGGGGATGTTCAAATCACTCGATTTACCGCTGCCGCCGACCACCCAACTGTTGATGGTGATGAGCCACTTCATCCTGACCTGGTGGTGGGCCCTCTTGGCGGTGCTGGTGGCGAGTGCTGTGGGTTTGCGTGCATGGTTGCGTACAACTTCAGGTCGTCACGCGATTGATGTGATGTTGATTCACGCGCCGATCCTGGGCAACATCTACCGCAGTTTTGCCACGGCAAGAATCGCGCGATTGCTGGGCATGTTGCTGGATAGTTCGTTGCCTTTGCTGGAGACGCTTGGCCTGATTCGCCAGGCCACACGCAATCATCGGTATGCGGAACTGATTGCGCAGGCGGAAAGCGCGGTCACCCGTGGCGACCCGGTCAGCGCTGCGTTCGAAGATGCCACCTTGATCGAGCCTACCGTTTGTGAAGCAATGCGAGCCGGCGAGCAAAGTGGGCAGGTTGCCGTGTCGATGATGACGGTGGCTGAGTTCATGGAAGAAGAGAACAACGTGACCGTGCGTTCGCTCACAAGCATCCTGGAGCCGGTCATTCTGGTTGTATTGGGTGTGCTGGTCGGCTCGATCGCCATCAGTATGTTCCTGCCGTTGTTTGATCTGGCGACCATGGGAGGCTAGTGCATTGCTCAGATGGTTCGACAGAAAACGCAGTCCCATCGGCTTGGATATCGGCCATCGGCGTGTCAAGGCCACGCAATCGGTGCGCGAAGGTGATCGGTGGAACACCTTGGCCGAACTGGTGGTGCCACGTGTTCGACCGAATCAACGGCTTGATCAGGATGAAGCGCGCGCGATCGTGCACATGCTTCATCGTGCGGGGCTATCTGGCCGGCGCGTCGTACTTTGTGCGCCGCCTGATGCCGTGCGCACCAGCATGATCGAGCTGCCGCCAGCAGTCGATGGCGTGCCCCTGATGCAGTTGGCACGCATGGAAATGGCGCGGATTCACAAACTCGATGCGGCCGACATGGAAATGGTCGCCTGGGAGCTACCTCAACCCGATCGTGGTCGCGACAGCACACACATGATTGCCGCAGTGTGTCAGCACGTGCAGATTGATCCCACTGTTGAGGTACTCACTGCGGCGGGTCTGGAAGTGGTGCACGCATTTCCTTCCACGCAAGCACTCATCCATGCGCTGCAACACAACCTGTCCGCCAACAAGATTCACGCGCTGGTCGACCTGGGCTGGTCTGCCGCACGCATTGTGATGGTCTACCTGAACACCGTGATCTACCAGCGCGAATTGACGGATGCATCGACCATGCAGTTTTACGATGCTATCGCATCCGCCTTGGGTGTTTCGGATGATGTGGTGCACACCATGCTCAGTGTGGATAGCGCAGACAGTGACCAGCTTGACCCGGAGCAGTTACGATTTTCCGAAGCATTACAAACCACACAGAAGCAGCATGCTGAAGTATTGGCCGATTGCATTGGTGCAGCTTTTACCTACGCGGCGCACCAGTACACCGATGCTGAGATCGGCGGTGTGCATGTGATTGGTGGGCTGACCGATTGTGGCACCGTGATGAACCTGATGGCCGACACGTTGAAGCAACGCGCGCTTAACCTGGAGGACGTGATCACCGGTCATT